>CAIXIX010000594.1 GCA_903919615.1 uncultured Chthonomonas sp. | reverse complement strand
ACTTAGGCTGCGTAAACCGATAAACGATGGTCTTCCCCTTGGCATCGTCTTCGACGAACACAAGATATTCGCCATTCTTGCGCCGAATAGCACGAATAGCATCTCGAAAATCAACCCATCCACTCTCCCCAAACACCTCAGGACCGGGTTTCAACTGTCCCACCTCAACGCCGTCCTTCAATCTGAAAACATGTACCAGAGCTGATCGGCACTCCACAGCAAACGCTAGTTCACCAGCCGTACAGAAAGAGACTATCGAGAGGGAAGTCTTCGGATCATACGGCAAGGCGATTCGCCAGGCGGGAACACGATTGCCATTTGACCAGTTATCAAAACGCAGGATCTCGCTGCCCACGGCGCCCCAGTCGCCGCTATTCAAGTATGGACGATCCGTTGTATGGCCAGTAAGATACATTGTATCTGTCGCGGGATGATATTCGGTGCGAAGAAGATGGTTCATTGGCGGAGGGATCTTAAACGTCTCAACATTGTTGGGACTATAGATCGGCACTCCGTTGTTATCCAACCCTCCAAACTTCCATCGGAAGATCGTTCCATCCTGGCTTCCCTGCCAGAGGTCACCAGCCTCATCCATATTTGATGCCCAGAATTCGCCATCTGGCACCGGCGCCTTTCGATAACTGCCCGCAGACATCTGCCCAAAGCCTGTAGTATCTCTCCAGATCCACCCACCCTCTTTTACCTGGCCAGGCGGTTCCCACCCATCCTGAGATTTAAAATGATTCTGTGCGAGCACAACACATGGCACTGCGGTTTCACTTCCACTGTCAACTCTGTAGATACACAACATGCCTTGCCACATGCCTCGGATGGCGAGAAAAAGCTTTCCATTGAGATGTCGGATTTCCGGAGCGCACTGCATGTTCCCTGTAGCATGAAGTCGAACATCGTCCGGGTATTTGAATGGGTTCAGCGTATAGCTGCGCCACGACCACTGCTTGCCTGGCGCTTTGCTCCAATCTACTGTGTGCCGACTATTCGTAGAAAATACATCTGTTCCATCTGTGGAAGGATCTGCATCTGCGACGTCCACGAATGACAGATTGAGAAGTTCCCAGCGCAGTCTTCCCGCAGGGTTAAAAGAACGCAAAACGGCACCTCGAGCCGGGACATTACAGCCAACATAGAGGTTACCGGCCGCATCCACGCCTACTCCTTGTGGTCCGCAAAACCTTGTCGGTCCTGTTTTGCCCGGTAAGGGGCTGCCGAACACCCCACCGGGCTCACCTATCGTTGCGGTCTGTTTCCAATTCGTCGCACTGCGTTCAAATATCAGGATCTGCTGCGACGGTCCATTATCCGAGATAAGCAGTCGCCCGCTGCGATCGAAACAGAGCCCTGTTGGCTTTACGCTCACCGAAAGTGTAATACCTGTAGGCAGTCGCATCCCCTGAGCGGAATAACATTGGACAGCGTCTCCTGTTCCGCAAAGCAGCCAAGTGCTACCGCTAGTATCGTGAGTGATACGTCGAGGTTTTGTGACCGCGAAGGACGATGTCGGTTGCATCGTCTCTGGATCGCACGTGAGGACTTTGTCTCCGGCAGTATCGCTGATAAACAGATGTTTACCATCCGTGTCCAGGCCATACGCACAACCGTCGGCATTATCGTTCAACTCGTGCAGCACGAGCATGGCTCCAAATCGTCCTCGGCCACCAGGAAACGGAGCGAGCGAGCCATCACGAAAATATCGACTGATTCCAAACCAGCTCTTGCCCTTCGGAGGGTACTTATCCCCTTTGAGCCCACCGCCTTCATTGCCTTGAACATGCGAGATAAAAAGGTACTTGTCCGTTGCTGTTATCGCAGGTCCGCCACCCGTACCCCATCCGTGCGTCTCCCTGCAAAGGCCGATCACATCCCCGTCTTTGTAGACACCGAACTCCCGTCCAGACTCATCCCAGGTACTGGCAACTAGCACCGTGCCGTCGGGCAGAACCGTCATACCTTCAACGAAATTCTGCACCCACCTCGGCCCACCGGCAAAACTGTTGCCGATCCAGGTTGTGGTGTAGTGGAGTGACTGAGCACAGGTCGGGCGCGACGAGGTGACCATAATCACAGTCGCCAATCCTACTGCCATTAGAACTTTCGTTCTCAAGTGCCCTCGCCGACCTTGTGTGATGGTCATAAATTGCCTCTGGTTAACAGATATTCAATCCATTTCTCGATCCGAAGGAAGGATTCCTATCAGGCGAAATAGCGGAAGCTTCGGATCAGATTCTATCAGCGATTGCACCGATAGTACGGAGTAAGCGGAATAATTCAGTTTTGTTAGGCTCATAGGATAAGGTAACCTGTCGTGAGAACAATCACTGCCAGGATAACCAATCATGCGATCTGAGCCCCTGATTCTATGTTTACTAAGCCTCCTTTTGTTCCCAGGGCACGCCCAACAGCATCCTGAAATAGCCCAAACGAGCCTGGAAACTATCGCTCTGGACGGCAAAGCCTTACACTTCGTGGAGGCAGACCTGAATAAACTACCGCTACAGTCGGTTTCGGTTTCGAATGAGGATGGAACAGTGTCCAGTCACAATCGCGATAGTGACGCTGGATTTCATAATATTGGGCTCTATAACATGGCAGGCGATACCAGTTATCCCCCACCGAATTTAGGCACATACGACTTCACTCACAGGTCAGAAGACATTGGCAAATTCAAGGCGCCATCGCTCAGAAATGTTGAACTTCGAGCTCCTCAGATGCATGGTGGCAGCATTCCTAACCTTGGGGCATTGCTTGACCATTACGCCTCTGTTGGCAGAACTATCGACAACGGACCAAGAACAGGAGTTGGCAAAAACAACCTGAACAAGGATCCGCGTATCAATGGATTTAATCTGACACTAAGCGATCGACGGGCTCTAGTTGAGTTTCTAAAGACTTTGACCGACGAGAGTGTTTCAAGTAATGCTGCCTGGGCAAATCCGTGGCACGTTCACTAACGAGAGCAAACAACAAAACTCTATTTTAAGGGTTTAACACGGAGGCGATGTTTGATGCAACGGTTTAACAATCCGATTAACCGAATACGATACTGGCATGGGCTCGCAGCAGCAATGTTATTGTTTGGATCATGTTCACTATCCGCACAGGCTCCCACAAAGGATCATCACAACGATCATCTTGGTGGTTATGTCATCATTCCCCATACTGGAAATGTCGACCGAACCTACAATGCCGGTTACTCAATGTACATTGCCGCCTGGCCGCTGTTGAGCTACTACTCCGGCCACCAGTTTCAGACAGGGCTCCCTGGCACCTGGATGTTCGCGCAGTATGATGATCAGGCGCCAAAAGACATGTACTCGGATGTTGAGGGAGGCCTTGGCTGGTGGACCGACACCAGGTTTGCAACGCCAACTCCCAAGTTTATCATGGGCGGCGTAGGTCCTAACTTCTCCGCCATCGCCAACGGCCCAGCACACGGATGGGGTGACTGGAAGGAGCCGCGGGGGTTATATGGGGTCGCCCAACTGAGCCCGTGGCTGCTGTTTCCCATTGACGGGCTTGATGTAAAGCAAGGTGAACGAGGGGGGCTCTTCGGGTATGGCTATCTCAATCTTCCTCTCTGTGAACCGAAGCCAACTACCGAAGGTAAGGACATCCCTACAGGTGGCAACACATGGACGCTTTTCCTCAATACAGCGAACTTTAAAGGCCCGGTGGCTTTTTTCTTACCGAACTTCTGGTCTCACGCTTACCTCCAGAAGCCGGAGCTTGTCGGCAAACTCTTGGACAGCCGACCGGTAGATCCGAATCGCGCTGTTCAGATGGAGACGCAACACACTCCGGTTAGAATGGCTGTCGATTCTAAAGGCACATGGTTTGCACGCATAGCACCTATCTCGTTTCCTCGCGACGAGCACGGGGCAACCATCACGGTTCATCAGGATACTGCCTACGACAAAACCGCGCTTTACGATAAAGTTGCTGCATGGCTTGATGGGGGACAGCCTGCGAGCGGAGCGATTGACCCAGATCGATCGCATATTCGCACCTTCGGCGATAAGGGCTACGCAACCTGGCGAATCTGGTGGACCGAACCAGGCGTACCGGAGAAAAAGGTGCCTATCTCCCTGGACGCCATAGGTACACCAACGGCTATCGACGCTCACACATTTGGCTGGAAGTGGAACGAGACCACCACAACATTGTCTGGAGACCTTATCACGCTGCCAGAATACTATCGCCTCGAAAACGCAAACGATGAGAAAAAGGCGAAGTGGGCGCCGATTCCATCCACTGATGTGCCGGTAGAGACCGGCCTGCAGAAGGTCAAATGGGAAATCCCGAGCGAGGCTCCTCAAGAGCCATACACCACTCCAGACGATCCTGAGAGCAGCTGGAAAAAGCCAGGACCTGCTGCGGGGCCGTTTAAGGCGCACCTTGGCGATGGCAGCGTTGTAACGTACTACTGGTTTCGCTTTGCCGACCAGCCCGCGTTGTTGAACGCCGACTTAACAATCGAGGAGCGAGAGAAGTTACAGGCAAAGGTCGTCAAACTTCATCGCGCGTGGAGCAAGAATAAGAACTACCTGCCTCCGCCAACATCAGGAAGGCTAGCTAGCCTGGATCCTGCACAGATTGTCAAGCCACCGAAAGGAATGGAAGTCGGCTATGTGCCCATCGCAACAAGGCAGGAGCTTGACAAGAGGTAGGCTGCGTACCGGCACAAAAAGAAGGCCCTCGTGCAAGGTATCCAAGTTGTCCTTCCAATTCACACAAACCATCCGGACGGCCCTCCGCCTTTCATCGCTCATCCTTCGCGCAGGCGCAATGTACATGGGCCGCTGGTAGCTGCGACTGCTGTTCACACGTGCCAAACATCGATCTGACGTGAGGAAATGCTCAAAATGTCATCAGAGTCAATTAGCCGACTTCCAAATGAGGAGTTTGCATCGAGGCGCTCTAAGATATTCGACGCCATTGGTTCCGGCGCAGTAGCCCTAATTCAGGGTGCACGCCCGGTAAGAGCTTTCGAGATCTTCCGTCAAACGAACGAGCTCCACTACTGTTGTGGTGTTGAGATACCCCAGGCTGTTCTTATGCTTGATGGCCGAGACGGTCGCGCACGCCTCTTTATTCCAAAACGGCCACAGGGCAGACACAACGAGTTTGACCCACTAACAGCGGTTGATGCAGTGAAGATTGTCACTGACAGCGGACTTGACGAGGTTTCGCCGATTGATAAGCTTGAGGAAGCGCTAATCGGCGCGCAAATCCTCTATACTCCTCATGCCCCTGCCGAAGGAATGTGGACAAGCCGAGACGTTCTAAAACACGGAGACAAACTGATCGCAGTGGATCCTTGGGATGGAGTACCAACTCGAGAACAGCATTTCATATCGCTCATCAGCAAACATGTCCCGTTAGCAGAGATCCGAGACCTAACTCCAATAATCGACATGCTGCGCGCGATAAAGAGCCCTCGTGAGATCGAGCTCATGCGGCTAGCCGGGAAGCTTTCGGCCGCAGCGGTATCAGAAGCGATGCGAGCGACCGCTCCAGGAGTAAACGAACGCCACCTCTTTGCGATCACTCAGTTTGTCTTCGTTGAGGGCGGAGCACGAGGAGAAGGCTATCGATCCATTATCCCGTCCGGCCCCAATATCTGGGATGGTCATTACTGCCACAACAACTGCGAGATGCGTGATGGCGACATGGTCCTGATGGACTGCGCACCAGACTACAATCAGTACACAAGCGACATCGGACGTATGTGGCCGGTTAACGGTACTTTCAGCCCCGGACAGAGAGAGCTTTACGATTTCACTGTTCAGTATAATCGAGCACTGGTTCGCAGAATTGCTCCCGGATTGATGGCTGAGGAGATACAGCGAAATACCGCTGAAGAGATGCTTGAAGTGGTAGAACAGACTCAATGGGCCAAACCTATCTACGGCGAGGCGGCTCGCAGAGCACTTGATTTT
>CAIXIX010000593.1 GCA_903919615.1 uncultured Chthonomonas sp. | reverse complement strand
TAAGCACATCGAATCTCGCCCAATGTCTCAAGACGAACTAGCTCAAGAAAACGCCGTGCTTCCCGAGTGGTTTATTAAGCTCGGAGACAGGGAAGATTGGATTCTAACGGACGAAACCCTCTCGTTATGTTCCGACATCGGCATCTATTTCGGCGAAGTGATGCGGTACCAGTACCCTGTGCTTAATTGGGATTATGTTAAATCTGGCAGAAAGTTCATTGACTACAACCGGCCGGTTATCGCTCCGATCAAGGGTCTAATCGAGCGAATGTGTCCACAACAGGTAGTCGTCCGCCTGGCAATGAAGTGCGCTGAGGGCGGAAACGCCCAAGAACTTATGCGAATGCGCTGGGAATACTGGAGCAACTTGATGCTTGCGCCAGAAGTGTTGCCAGGCTCTTGATGCCGAATGTTGCAGGGAGCCCTCATATCGCCGCGAGGCCAGAGTTTGGGCTGCACTGGTGGGGAAGACCTGTCAGTGATTCCGTTGGAGAACCTGATCTGAAGCTCGGCCGGCCCGCGATGGCGCCGGCCACAGCATTTTCGCTTGGAGATCGCAGCAGATACGACTTAGTACTCGCCAATGTGACGGATTACATTGAGTCGGTGAGCCTGTTCGATTTTCAGGGAAAGTACACGTTTTATTCGGTTGCAGTGGATCTGGCCGAGAGATGGGAGACCGGGTCAAACGACACCGATACTAAGATCGGGTAATTGTACGAGGCCGGTATCGCGCACTTCGTCGGTATACAGCCGTGAACCGATACTTATATTTCAGGGACCAGAGGTAAGAGTGAACTTCTTCAGCTTCGTACGGGTTCTTGCATTGGCAATGTGTGTTTCATCTACTGCGGCAGCGCAGACCGTTAAGTCAACCGTCACACTCCGCAACCAACAGTATCGTGGAGCTAAGCTCACATCCCTCGTCAACGGCAAGCGCGCCAGTTCCAGCTGGTCTTATGGCGTTGTGAGGGCGGGCGATAAGCTGGAGCATGAGTTTGCGCTTCGCAACGACTCCGGACTTACCATCGTTGTTGACCGCATTCAATCCTCCTGTGCCTGCACTTCCGCTGTAATTGGAGCTCGGGCATCACGTTCTGTTCCTGCCGGCGGCGACGTTCGAATCCACGTAACCCTCGATACCGCACGCGTGCCGTCAGGATCTCGGCCCGCGCTACTGTCTGGCTCACACAGCAGTCAGCGTATCTGGGTATACGTTAAAGGAGATTCCGTTCACGCTGCGGCGTTGCTGGAACTTACCGGAACCATCTCCACAGGTGTCGCTTTTGATCCACCGAATATCGATTTTGGGCATGTCTCGTCGAAAGCCCGAGCCTTCAAATTGGTGCGAGTGAGTTTCGACAGATCGCTGTTCAGTATCGACCAAACAGGGCTTCAGGCGCAGCCAGGCTCCTCGATCCGGATTCTGCCTGCACAGCCGCTCAATACCAATTCACCCCGTGCAAAATCCACACCGAGACAGGTGGTTCGATACTATCGAATTGAAATGCAGCCTGGCTCGCCAGCAGGCATACTGAGTGGAACAATATCCGTAGTGGGACTGCTGTCACAGGCGCTGAAACAGCCTTCATCGGCATCGGTTACAGCATTTACGCTGCCCTATACGGGGGAAGTTGATACAATCGTTCAGGCAGTGCCATCTACGGTGGCGTTCGGCATAGTTCGACCGACAAAGTCGCCCCGGATCATTAGCCTTAATGCGGACGAGATCCAGCGCAGAACCCGGTGGATTCTGCTAAGGAAGAGGGCAATAGTCGCGACGTCAAGAAATAACGAGCCAATTAATTGGTACAAAGCCAGAGTAATCGTGAATTCCGAAAGCTTTCATGCTGCCCTCTTTACACCAGCGGCATTGCGTTCATCAAAACAGTTCAGGGAACCTGCAGTCGGTTCCGGGTTACCCGGATCCTTGCCTGAAGGGCTTTCGGAACAGGGCGCCTGTTGGCTGCAGATAACGCTTCTGCCCGATGCTCCACGAGGCAAACCGTTGGAAGCGCAGGCAGAGGTGTGGCTTGAAGGTGGCGAACGGTTGCGGCTGCCAATTGTTGCGCTATGAGAATAGCAGAGACGGAGAGTTTGATGCCTAAGATGACCCGTAAGGAGAGTCTCAATAAATAACGATACATTTCAGGCAGTCGCGATTGATCTCAGGTGTATCGTGTAGTTCCATTCCGGGTGGAATTCGTTTCGCTCCATGTTGAGGGAAGCGAGTTCCTTATCACTGACTTTAATTGCCTTCTCATAGGTTCGAGTGTCAAGTTCGCACCTAACTTCGAGCTCTGTAGTAGTTGTTGTGGCCTCAATTAACTCTACAACCGCGAGGCGGCTGGTTAGTGGCTTTCCTCGCCAATTCTGGCTACTATGGCAGAAGAGCCTGTGTTCAACCTTGTTCCACGTGGATGTGCCAGGCGGATAGTGGCAAACCGATATTCCAATACCGATTTCGTCGGCTAGCTTTTGCAGTTGTACCTTCCATAGTCGAACGCGCGACCCGTTAGAACCACCGCCATCTGCGGTAATCATGATCGCTGTGGCATTTGGATAGAGGTGCTTCCCGATATTCTGCCACCATAGGCGGATGGCGTTGACAGCAAACTCAGCCGCATCATTATCAATGCCAAGCGATACCCAACCAGCGTTGGCACTGACGTCATAAACACCATAAGGCACTGCTTTGCCCAGGTCCTTATCCATGAAGTCGTGGGTGCGCACCTCATCAGGACAGCCAGTTAGCCTATAGTCGCTCCCGTTGTTTTTGAAATCGCCGATAAGCTCTTTCTTCTTGGTATCAACAGAAATAAGAGGTTGGCCCTTAGATTGGAACTCACGAGCTTGCTGATCAATGTGCTCGAATTGAGCGTCTCTGTCAGGATGGTTGCTGCCAGTTTTTCGTGGCTCTTGGAGACCCACAACAGTAGCCGCATCGGGTCACCCATCGTGGCAGGTTCCACGAGGCTGCGTAAGTCCTCGAGCAAATTGGGACACGAGTCTTTGAGAGTGGGCCGTCCTGCACTTTTGCGCCGAATGCGACCTGTAGGAGGGCTCGGATCTTGTAAATTCTTAAGTCCGCGGTTAATTGTGCTGCGCGCTAGACCAGTCACACGGGACACCATGACAACACCGCCGCGGCCAATTGCACGGGCCTCCGCTGCTGCGAACAAGCGCACATCTAGCTCACTCATGTGAGGTTGTAGCGCCAAGAAACGGCTTCGAACTGCATCTTCTGTATTCATGCAATCAGATTCGACAAATGCAGTCAAAATGACTCTGTCGATTTATCGCCAGGATGAAGAAGTTTCTATCTGATTGTCTAAGACAGATCGCACGGTCGAGCGAACGTCTCAAGGCGACGAAATGATTCAGTAATATTTCAAACTTGCCTTACTAGCCCACTAACTCACTCTTCTTTGGTTGCGGCCATGCTGCCTCATGGCTTTGCCTCTTTGCGCGCTCTTCCCTGAACGAGAGAATTCAGGATATAGTTAGCGGACTACGATGGCATGTTCCAGAAAGTACGATAAGTGAGCGAATTAAATGCGGCAGCATCAGATGTATTGATAATAGGCGGCGGACTGATTGGTCTGTCGATTGCGTGGCACCTTGCTGACCACGGCATCCACGCAGTAGTATTAGAACGAGACACCGTAGGATCCGGCGCATCCGGTGCGGCGACAGGACTATTGGCGCCTGTCACAGCCTCGGGCCGGTTCGGCCACATGGTAGATTTCGGAATTGAGAGTTTACAATATTATAGTGAATTTCTTAGTTTCGTCCGTGAGGAATCGCAGCAAGAGATCGAGCTGCAAACGGCTGGCCTTATGCGAATCGCCATTGACAGCGGGGCCGAAGCCATGCTGTCGAAATTCGATAATTGGCCCCATGCTAAAAGTCTTGAAATGGTGCGACTCTCAGCGACGGAAGCACTGTCGATTGCCCCTTACATTTCACCCGACGTTCGCGGTGCGGTAATTTCACCTATGGAGCGCCAGGTAAATCCACGAACACTTTTAAAGTGTCTGCGTAAGTGCTGCATGAAGCGTGGTGTATCAATCATTGAACACGAACAGGCACGTTCGATAAGTGATATTTCGGGCAGCGGTAACAAGAGGGCCATCCGTGTTCGCACAGACAAAGAGGATTACTGTTTTGATGCGCTTGTAATCGCATCCGGTGCGTGGAGTGCGGATCTCGGCAGAACTCTTGGGTATGCACTGCCTGTTCGTCCTATGAAGGGGCAAGTTCTTACGGCATTGCCTGGTACAACACCTCACAACGTGCAGTTCACGGTGTATGGAAACCATTCGTACATTATTCCTGGCGACGATAATGCGCTATTGCTGGGAT
Organism: uncultured Chthonomonas sp.; assembly: GCA_903919615.1. Lineage (GTDB taxonomy): Bacteria > Armatimonadota > Chthonomonadetes > Chthonomonadales > Chthonomonadaceae > CAIXIX01. The sequence continues at coordinate 3,781 of CAIXIX010000593.1, read as the reverse complement.
CCACGAGCGTTAACAGCGGATTCGATACTCGTCCAACTCTCAAAGGAATTACGGATATCGTTGCATCGACGGCGCAAATGATGCCGAGCATATTAGATTCCGAGTTCCAGCACACCTGGTGTGGGCTCAGGCCGGCAACGCCGGATTACTTTCCGATTCTTGGACGCTTGCCATCATGGGACAACGTTTTCGTCGCTACAGGGCATTATAAGAATGGCATACTGCTAACGCCCATCACCGGTAAGGTAATCGCTACCGAGATCTACTGCGGGGATGTATCACCACTAATCGAGAAATATCGACCAGACCGCTTCTGCAGCAGCAACTAGCACGGATATACCATAGCACCACGTATTTCCCCAACCCCAATCCCGAGCCCCAAGCCCCTCGTTCCTTATGAAGGTTCACCGAAGAGATAAAATGGGAGTGTCCGTTCCGGCGTTTTCATAGTGCTTCCAATCTACGCGCAGAATTTCATAGTGCAGATCTGTCTTTTTTTTGGGTCGCGCTTTAAGGTATATGCCCTGCGTGAGCCATTCTTCCAACCCACTCCACGACTGATATTTGTGGTTACACTTCTCTGAGGCAATCACTTCCAGCGTGTCGGGACGTTCCCTGATTCTTTGCTTGAATTCTGTATATGCACTGTTGCTGCCGCCCAAATCTCTGTTCAAATAAACAATGAACGTGTCCTCTGTGCGGGCTTGCAGAGAAATACGCTTGACGCAATCCACCCATTTGCCCACTTCTTCAGTGACCCCTCCTTGCTCCCAAAAGTAGGAAAAGTAAAAGACGAGTGTGCCTCCATCTTTGACCGGGCAATCCAACTGCTCAATCCAGTGCGGATTTTTGATGTCTGGGTAACATGCTCGAAAATGATCTCCAAAGAGATCATCTTGGTTTTTCTTTGTGCTGAAATTCAAGGCGATGTCCGTCATATAGGAATGGATGTCACACCCCAGATAATCAAGCTCAAGCCGTCTTTTTGCCGGTAGACCTTGCTGGAAATCCGCGAGAGCCATACACGCGGTCATCGGACCGCAGCCGACATCAATCATCACAACATTCGAGGGCTTTTGATAGATATACGGATTGAAAAATGTACTGTACTCGCGCTCAATCACCTTTTTGTTTCCGTCCAGGTGCATAGGCATATAGGTGTAACTGTATAACAGCGCAAGCGCACGGGTTTGGCAAGGAGTTCGTGCGTACCCCAGTATTTTCATGCGGATATAGTGATCAAACGACGAATATTCGGTTCCGCTTTGCTGATAGGCGACAAGATACTGATTGACTTCTTGATTGATTTCTTCGTCCTCACGGAACGGATTCATCACAATATCGCGGAACGCTTCCTGATATCCCAATTTATACTCCCGCTGCCACTCCACCGAGATGACGAGCAGCCCATACGCCTGCGCCTGAATGTTGGGCAGCGACAATGATTACTGAGATTGTACCGAGCAAAGAGATCAACACCGATGAAATACGGTAAAGCTTTACTGCGGGAGGCCAGACCATTGTCGGCGTGTGCGAAATCGGCTCCAAGTTACGCGGAACCATTCAGACTGGGTCGCAGGTTTCGGTGCGCCTTCTTCATTCCAATGGTTCAGTTTCACGGTTAGAAGGCGTCCAGATCAACGCGTGGTACACCTCTCAGATTGCTGTTGGAAGGGTCTTTCTCGCGATCGGGCCGATTTTGGTTTACGCCACAGCGAAGAAGTGGAGAGGATGAAAATGAATGACGGCAGCGCCCAAGCCTACCGAAGCGGCTAAGACGACAACCTGACCGGTAATCCAGGCTTGACGTTTACAATCAGTCTATGTCAAAGCAGTCCGCAATTGTGTGAAGCACCTGCTCTTGAAGCGCACGATCGGTGATCTCTCCCTAATGGTGGCCAAGTCGCGATTTGTCGAGAGAGCGAACCTGATAACAAAGGGCGAACGACTCTCGCGGCGGGCCACCAGTTCCCGAAGGCAGGAGGACCTCGCCGAGCCGCGCGGGCCGATTGTTTTTGCGGTTGGTGATAGGCGCTACCATTACGACATCTTCCTGAGTGGTCGAAAAGGCATCGGGGGATAGACGGACAGTCACCTTGTGACGGGGCTTCGATCGTAAGGTGCTTGCAATAGTTGGCATAAATGACCTCCAGTTTGCTTTCCGCCGGTTCTGTGATGTGGCGGCATTATCTGCCACCATTAACGATGGCATTATCATGCCACCTGCATGTGGGTGGGCCGCGTTCAGGTAGGATGGCAGCAATGTGCACCCATCATTGATCCCCAGCCCCGATCCCCCAGCCCCTTGCGATTCTTCGCCCCCAAGCCTCCAGCCCCTGTCTTTGTTGAACGGACATACCTCCTGGCAGATATGTCCATTTTGCATAACTACAAGGGCCCACGATTTGATTGGTCGCGCCGATTCGCTTAGGGCTGACGACAAACTTGCTCGCATCAAGAAGGCGTGTCGACCATTTTGTCGCAGATCTGGGCAAGAACGCCTGCTTGCGGTCAATCTATTTTCACAGTAATTGCAGGGCAGCGGAACGCGTCCCAGTTTCCCCGTAAACCAATCGCCTCAATGCTGACAAACTACACATCTCCCCACCATTTCCATCGCAGGCCGAATTCATGCATCGGGTCCTCTTTATGTCTAATTTGTGAAGACGGAGCCACGACATGGTCTTTACTGTCGCGTATGGAATCGTACTCCTTGCGTGTCATTTTGGATGACTGCAAACTAACACGTGCTCGAGAGATCGAGAATACACGAAGTCGATATCGCTGAGGGTCTGCGTGTCCTTTGTGATCCGTCATCTCATAATCCCACGAGTATAACCTTCCGTTGTTAATATAGCAACTGCCAAAGTCTGTAAACTCGGACTGTGCCGGGTTCGAAGCGATACGCCTCCACGCCGCCCGATGGAACCTGAAGAAGATAGGAGATCTCACATCGTAGACTCCGGATTGCCGGTTAGCGACGATCATGAGCCCTGGCTCGTTGGAGATCTGAAACAGTATCCCCACAGGCCGGTAGGATTCATCCTCATATCCGTCGCAGTACCAGGGTGTGGGTAGTTGTATATTCTGATGATGTTTGACGCCTTTCATTAGCCATTCAAGCGTCACTTGGGAAGAATTGCCTTCGCCCGTCTTCCACGCAACAAGCTTGCCGAGTGAAGTGCTTTGCCGCCCACCAATACGCAACGACCTGACGCTTCCTGGCTCACACGAGGCCCGTAGTGCGCAAGAAAACACAATCACGAATACCACGTATGCTCGGATTACCTTCATAAGAATCGGCCCCTTATCTCAGTGCCTGATGCTATATATCGATCTACCATCCAGCAACTTGCATGGATCGCAATTCATGTATGAATATCGTTCACACAGCAGCGAGCTGCCGCACAAGGGTACCCTGCGTTTGCGATAGCAACGTTGTTGCGCCCCCCTTTGATACAAGACTCGCACGCTCTTAGTTTGTCCTGTAACTCATCTGGGTATGGCGGGCCGTAGCCTTCGACGCGGTTAGCACAAATTCGGCATGAGACCAGCCCGTCAGCATCGTTGCATTTTGCCCGCAGGGCATCTGCTCTTAGACGCGGCATTCATGCCATGTTCGGTGTTGGCCCACCCCACCCCTCCCATTCTCACCTCCTTCCGTCTTGTGCGCCGTTGGCGCGTAAGGCGGAAGGAGGCAGTGATCGTGACATTGGCTCTATACGATCGCCCTCGCGGGCTAACAGTTGGGGAAGTGGGGTTGCCTCTTTACCGGACCGGT
>CAIXIX010000592.1 GCA_903919615.1 uncultured Chthonomonas sp. | reverse complement strand
GGGATGTTGTTCTCCGCCTGGCAGGCAGTAACACAGGCCTGACAGCCGGTACAGATATTGTTGTCGAGCGACATACCCCAAGCGTAAGCGCCGAATCCTTCGTATTTGTGATCGCGCTGCTGCGCTTCCGCATAGAGAGACTTTTCAGGAGCCGGGTTCTCGGTGGATTCAGTCGTAGCAAATTTTGGATTCTTCAGGAACTCCGCAAGCGTCGCCTCCATGACGATGTCGCGGCCCTCCATGCTGTAGTGAGCTCTGGTGTGAGAGAGTGGGTATGTGTCTCCTGTTTCCGTAACAGAAGCGTTGGGCGCATACGCCAGGGTTTCGCTGGTCCGCAGGGCATACGCGTTCCCACCAATACCGGTACCCAATTGACCGGCCCGCTTTCTTCCATATCCGAAGTTCACTGTGATCGCATCATCAGGATGCCCTGGAATGATCTGAATAGGTACCCGAATTGACCGGGCGCCCACTTTCAGCTCCACCACCTTAGCATCTTTTTGATCCGACTCTAACAATCTGTCAGAGGGCACGAGGTTAAGCCTTTGGGCGGTCGCGGGGCTTAGCAATGCGGCGTTGTCCCAGGTGAGCTTGGTAAGCTGTTTCGGCAACTCCTGCAGCCATCCATTATTTGAGTAGGAACCATCCCAAATCGTTTGATCTGGGCGGAACGTAATCTCAATCCCGGAGGAGACAGGCGGCGGCGGCAATTGAACACCCTCTTTGAGGGTGACCAATTTGGACGCCAATGCGCTGTTCTTGATGACACCGTCATGCAAAATCGTTTGGAACGTCTTTTCGAATTCGCCGGGAAGTCCTTGTTTCGACCAGAAGGAGCTGACAATATCGTAGCCAGATTTCAATTCGCCGCGCAGGATGCTTATCAGTTCCAGACCAGATTTGCCATCATACAATGGTGAAACGAGTGGCTGCAGGATCGAAATCGTTCCATCAAATGCGCGCGCATCGCCCCAGATCTCAAGATCATGTGCAGCTGGCAGATGCCAGTGGCACAACTCTGAGGTCTCATTGTCATCGACGCCCAATCGAACAATCAACGGCACCGATTTCATTGCACCGGCGAAGTTCAGATCGGCGGGCGCGTTATAGACAGGGTTGCCACCCAGGATGGTAAGGATCTTGACTGCGCCGCGGGACATATCTGCGGTAAGAGCCTTGATGGATGCAATCTGATCTGCTGAGGGATCGCCGTACTCAACCAGGTCCGTATAAACGACTGTCTGACCAATATTGCCAAGCACCGCATTAATTGCGTGTGCAAGATAGTGCACAGCCGCTGGTTGTTCATCACCGGCAATAACCAGAGAGGCACCCTTGTGAGCCTGAAAGTCTTTAACTAGGGCAGCAACCCAGGCCGCAGGAAGCGACTTCGGCGCTGCCGGCGCAGTAATACCCGGAACGCCAAGTTGGGAAGCGATCACGAGAGCCGCTGTGTGAACCTCAGAGGGCTTTACAGGAAGCGAGTGATCTGCCATCGCCCCAGTAATTGTCGGGGTACTTTCGATGGCATACAGACGATTGATCTCGGTTGTACCGCTGCGAACTTTGCGCTTCGCTGCGTAATCCCGGGCATAGCGTACACTTCCAACCGAAGTTAACAGAAAGTCGGCATCCAGTGTCAGAATTCGATCCGCGCGATCAAATTTATAAACCGGGTTTACTGCTTGACCAAAAGCAAGCGCCGTACCAACATGGACCGACGAGCGACCACATGGCTCAAATTGATGCCATTTCGCGCTCGGATATCGCTTTAGAAGCTGACCAATCTGATCG
>CAIXIX010000591.1 GCA_903919615.1 uncultured Chthonomonas sp. | reverse complement strand
TCAGAGCCTCGCGAGCACCTTCCGTGCCTTTCTCAGAAGCCAAAACGCACCTCCCGCTATGAGATGCACATAGCTTCGACGCGGCTTACTGAAAAGACTCTCTAGATAATACAAAAATCATAAACAGAATCCACACCCACATTTGGCCACATTGGCGAGAGGTTCTTGCAGGTTGCACTATCTAGCATTCATGCCCGAACTTATACACTCACTCTCGCTACAAACTCCTCAAGCGACCAACCTATGTCGTTTAGGCCGTGACCGCTAGGCAGGCTCCAGCGGCATGTGTGTCGTCGGTAGGCGCACACGCATCTGGCTTTCTTGAGGATATTTGGCGTCTTTAAACGCTGCAACCGCTCGCAACGCGATCGTTGGGCTACACATTCGACCGCCATCGACTCACCATCACAGACCTCGTCGACTTCAGACCTTAATAGACCTTCCCGCTTGTTCTAATCCTCGCCCGCCGAATATTGCCATCGGCACACGCGCACTTCGGTGGCAATCTTCGAGGCCTACAACGCGCGCAATCAGTAAATCTGTGCTACCGGGCCGCGGGCCAAGAGCGCCATTAAGTAGGCACAACCAAGTTGGCGTCCTTAACAGAGCTTGGCGTCCTTCGAGAGCCGCGTTGCCCTCCCAAAACGACCATCCTCAGGTCATTTTAGCAGTGAACCCCACGCAGGCTCCAGCGGCACATTCGATGACAGCGGCGAACAGACAATGGAGAGCAACATTGCATGTGCTACGCGCCGAAGAACGCCCCCGGCACATTCACACAAAGTTGGCGTCCTTCGGGAAAACTGGCGTCCTTCGCCGACGAAAGGTGGGGGATTTCTCAATCGCCTGTGGCTCATGCCGAAATGACGTGTAGCGCCTGAGGCTCTTGTCGAACTGACGGTGGCTCGTAGGCTCCGCGGCTCACTCGGACAGGGACAAGCCAGTCGACAGAGACCAGGCAACGGGTACCAGGCAAGGGGTACCAGACAAGGGTAAAGTACACGCCTGCGGGATGCGAAACGGTGTTAGATTCGAAAAATTCGGACCTGCCGCCGAAGTGCGTGGATACTTTGGAATGCTTGGATTCTTTGGTCATCTTCGACGGAATCAGACCCATTTCGGTCCGATTCCGTCTGTTTTGGGCAAGTTAACGCCAGAGAGCTCAATGTGCTGCTGTGGAGCTTTGACGTAGCAGCGGCCGCTGTTGCAAATTGCATCTGCCAGGCGGAAGCCGGGACACATTCCCAACTCACCACGTCAGCATCAGAGAGATATCAAATAACGGTATCCGCACCATACGTCGATTGCCGTGAATCGGTTTGGGCGAGGAGGTCGACCATGCCGCTCGTATTTATTGTGATCCATCTGCTGCTGGGCATCGCGTGTGTGGTAGTTGCGCTTCGGTTGCCTGCGGGATCACGTTTGACCACGCGCTTTTGTCTATGCGTGTGGTTGGTTGTGCTTCTTGGGTTTGTTCTGGAACATCGAATGGAATGGGGTTGGCATGTGATACGCGCGACAACATCTAACCTGCCATTTCTCACTAACCTGTTGCTTGAAGGTGCTGCTGCGCTCGCCGGATTGCTGTGGCGCGTTGCGACCGACAGAGCCGAGCATAACAGAGCGCTCGTACTATCTGTCCCGCTGGTCGCGCTGGCGCTTTACAGCTACGCATGGTACTTCCAGCCGCTTCCACCTGGCATGAATGGACGAGCCGATAGAACTGGTTATTGCGCACAGACAACGGAAGACACGTGCAGCGCTGCCTCGGCCGTGATGCTGCTGAATTCAAAGGGCATCCCGGCAGACGAGGCAGAAATGGCTGGCTTGTGCCTTTCGCGCGCCGGTAAGGGAACTCCCGAGCTTGGGTTGCTGCGAGGATTAGTCCAGAAATCTGCCCCGTATGGCTGTCGAGTGCGGATGATCTCTTCCTCGTCCGGGCAACTACATAAACTGACTGGCCCGGCGCTAATCACTGTCGGCATCGGCCGGACCGCGCCGAAGGAGATTGTCGATAAAATGAGTGAGTTTGGCTGGGAGCCCGGTAAATATCATTCCGTCGTTGTGATGGGTGGCGATGCTTCTGGAACGTGGCTAGATGTGGCAGATCCGAGTTACGGCCGTGAAAAATGGCCGGCACAGCATCTGGACATACTGTGGAACGGCCGAGCGTTGGTGCTGGAAAGGTAAGTAGGTAAATGGGTAATTGGTAATTTGGCGCCTACTCGGGTTTGCGATATTCGGCGGTGACGACGGACGAGAAGCCTCCACGTACATTGAAGTTACCAATGATAGTCATCGAACGTGGATGGCAAGCCGCTACCAGATCCTCGAGGATGCGATTGGTCACCGCCTCATAGAAAATTCCTTGCTGGCGAAACGCCTGGAAGTAGAACTTCAATGCCTTCAGTTCAAGGCAGGCTTTGTCCGGAATGTAATCGACTACGATAGTTGCAAAATCGGGTTGACCAGTTTTAGGGCAGACGCTCGTAAACTCGTGGCACGTATGAACAATGCGAAAATCACGATCGGTGGGGCTATCGAACACCTCTAGCAGGGCGCACTGGGTGGCGCGCGAGTTAGTTGTTTCTTTTGTTGACTTTTTACTCAATCTAATATTCTCCGGCCAGTTTGCTAAATATTGGCGTTGGCGCTGTGATTTTTGTCGACGACATTATACAACAGGATGCATCGATGTTGGGTTTTTAGGTGTCCGGTGTCAGGACGGAAGCCGCGCCGTGAACGCAGGTTTCTAACCCAGGCTGTTGGCGCAGGGTCAAATACTATATGATCACAATTGAAAAAGACGCCGCTGCAATTTGGAATTCGTGGTGTTGTTAAAATGAAAAGTAAAATCTACTGGCGGTGGCCGCTGACTATCTCGTTTGCTGAAGTTGCCATCATT
>CAIXIX010000590.1 GCA_903919615.1 uncultured Chthonomonas sp. | reverse complement strand
GTCGTCTTGCGAGACTTCGCTGTCTTCCATCATATTTTCCTTCAAATGATCGTGGTTTGTCTGGCCCGGATTAGTCGAAACAGCCGGAATGAACGGTCGCCATACGAGGCGGCCTCGCCAATCAAACTATAACCACCTAGATCAAAGGCAGAGTTCGTTTTTGCTCCGCACTTTTGATTGCCGTTTCAACAATGCGCTGACCCGTTCTGCACATTTCTGGTGAAAGCGGACCAACCACCGGTTCGCCCGTCTCCAGACAATGAATGAAATACTCAACCGGGTTGCGATACGGGGCAGCGAGCTCATCCACTGGTATATCTATCACTTCGGGGCGCTGTGCCGTCTGTAGCTTGATCGTTGGCTCGTAGTCGTAACTTGAGATTGTTCCAGCGGAACCAACGACGACGAATCCGCACTTGGGCTGTGGCTGAAGCGTCCAGGGGTCTGTAAAAGTGCCCCATCTCGTTTCATATTTGGATAGGCCATTGTCGTAGCGCGCGATCGTGATGGAGTGCTCATCGACCTCGAGGCCGGGGGTCTGATCAACAATGGATGTTACTTCAATTGGGGCGCGTCCACCATGAAACCAGGTACCGAGCGTGACGCCGTAGCCTAGGTAATCCATCAAGCTGCCACCGCCATGCTCCTTCATGTACCACCACGAGGCAGATTTCTGCCTTGCGGCCTCCTCTGCGCTGATCTCAACCTTATCAGCGATATGGCGCAACGGCCCTCGGTTGCCATCATAATAGTGGACCTCAACAACACGGCCAATGGCGCCTTCCGAAATGAGGCGATGAGTAGTTACATGGGGAGGATACCACGCGAGTGGCCAGTTGATGACCATAGTTTTGCCCGTCGCCGCTACCGCCGTAATCATCCGCTCGGCATCTGCCAGCGTCGCCGCCATCGGCTTTTCAACCAGGATGTTGACGCCATAAGGTGCTACCCACTCCACGTAATCGCCGTGGGCGCCGGTGTTGGGGCAGAGGATAACGATGTCGGGGTGTGTCTCCTCGAGGCATAAGCGGAAGTCCGCATAGATGCTAGAATCGGGGATACCTAAAAGAGCAGCTGTTGCTGCCATTTTTGAGGGCTCTGCATCCGCAATGCCGACAATTTCAGCATTAGGATGTTCGTGCACTTGCCGCAGAAGGTCGCCCATATGCATGTGGTCGAAGTTTATTCCGGCAACGCGCCACCTTTGCCGCTGTGTGGTCATCTCAAGGCTCCATCAATTAACTTCACGCGCGCGAAAGTTAACGCGCACAAAACTCACTCCTGGCGATTATACAGGGGTGGAGAAGGGATGTCAACGACAATAGGTTATGTCGGTTAGCAATAAATGAGCACGGAGAATGAGGCTAAATTGACAGCCGGATTCTGCGCGCGACGAAGGCGCAGGGGATTAGCGTTTATTGGGATCAGGGGAGAGGAGAAGATGCGCGCGTACTGGTTGGAAAGCAGAGTACTTACTGAGTGGGTACTCAGGTTTGGAGAACAAAGGCACCGTGCGGATAGAAATAGGGCTGGATGGAACCAGCCCTATTCTCTTTGGTTAGTGGATCTCTTTCAATCGCTGGCGATACAGGTCGTAGAGCTGCGTGTGACGGCTTTCCAGTTTTATAGGCTTACCAGCAATGAACAAGCTCTTCACATTGGTGGTCACTTCCAGGATGTCCCCATCCGTCACCACAAGATTTGCCAATTTACCGGCTTCAATGCTGCCAACCTGATCGGCAATACCGAGCGTCTCGGCAGCGCCAAGTGTGAGAGCACGAACTGCCGCATCGACTGGCAGGCCATACGCGCACATGATTCCCACCTGGCGCGGCAGATTTTTGACGTCGGATGCGCTTCCAGTTTGGAAGCTCAGTTTCACACCAGCTTTGTTCAGGACGCCAGCGGCCGCCCACGGCGTGTCGGTAGGATCGTACTCCTGCGCTGGCGCTAGGTCGGCGATGCTGTTATTAGTTGGAATCGATAGCAGATAGGGAATCTTCTTCTGGGCGATAAGATCGGCCTCTTTCCACGCATCTGTCCCACCTGAGAGGATCGCTTTGAGACCATTGTCTTCGGCGAATTTTATCGCGGCCTTAACGCCCGCAGCGGTGGAGATTTTGAAGAGGATCGGGCTCTTGCCGGTCACGAACGGTATCATGGCTTCCAACTGCAGATCTGTCTGTTGCAGACCCGAGGCACGTGCTGTGGCATACAGCTTAGCGCGATCGATAAACTGTTTCAGCAGTTTTTCGCGTTGACTATCGCGATCTTTCATTTGTTGAAGCAGTTCGGGAGTCAGGAACGCTGCAAATCGTCCTGGGCCAGCGCTGGGCTCCGGAAAGTTAATATGCAGGGCCCACGCCTTTGCAACCGTCATCTGTGAGGGGGTCCACCCGGACAGGTTGATGATGCCTGTTTGCCCGGACACCACTCCACCGTTCGGTGCAACCACGCAGGAAGTGATGCCATTGTTGCGTGCAATTGCGATATGTTCGCTGGCAGGATTAATTGCCGTGGAAGCAAGCAGGTCTGGCTCGAAGTCGCTGTTCTCACTCACATCGATAGTAACGGGGATTGACTCAATCTCAGTCATGCCCATCACCGTGCCTGTGTCGATCAGGCCCGGATAGAGGTGCAAGCCAGCCGCCTTTAAGACCACCGTGCCGCGAGGGACGACGACCTTCTTACCAACTTCCTTGATCTTACCGTTCTCTATCAGTACCGTTCCATTGGCAATTTCGCCAGAAGATATCGTGTGAACTGTGGCTCCTACAATGGCGTAAGAGTTTGCATCTGGCAGGATCGGCGGTACGGACGATGTCGATGAGTCGGCAGCCCTGGCCAGTGTCGCTGGCACGGCGGGTACCGCTGAGGTAAAGGTTGCTTTTGCGTCCAGTCCAAAAGCATCCTTGCGCTGGTAAAGAGTTTCCCCCTCGATGATCGTGATGTCTGCGTGCGAATAGACGCTGAGAGGGTAGCCACTCCAAACGACGACATCGCCATCCTTACCAAGCTCCAGACTGCCCGCGCGCTTTTCAATTCCAAGTTGGATGGCAGGATTGATCGTGATCAGCTTGATTGCTTCGGCAGCCGTTAGGCCGCCGAACTTCATGCAGTTTGCGGCCTCGATATTTAGTCGGTCTGTACCAGCCTCATTGTCGGAATTCACTGATGTAACGATACCAGCCTTCATGCAGAGGGCCGCATTGTATGGAACAGCATCATTGGCCTCAACCTTGTAGGCCCAGGCGTCTGCAAACGTCGAAACTCCAGCGTGTGCGGCAACAATTTCAGGTGTGATTTTGTATGCCTCTAGAGCATGCTGAAGCACCAGTCGGAAATGAAATTCCTGACTCAGTCGCAGCATCATCAGCATCTCATCTGCACGATAAGAGTGGCACTGAACACGGATATTACCCTTGAGGATGTCAGCGAGCGCCTCGAGCCTCAGATCTCGTCGCGGAGGCGCAGCATAGGGATTCGCAGCGTGATCCTTTTTGAATTTGTCCCATGCTGCCATGTAGTTTTGGGCAGCCTGAAATCCGTGACGGTAGACGGCCTCGACTCCCATGCGAGAACCAGGAAATCTGGTTGGCCCCTGTTGGCCGAAGCCTCTGCCACCTGCGCGTGTAACGTTTTCACCAAGCGCAAATTTGATCATACGTGGCGCATCGGGGATCGGGATGTCCTCGACAGGATGTTTCCATTTGAGCTTAACGACCACGCTCTGCCCGCCGATGGCGTTGCCGCTGCCATGGAGCAACAAGGCAGAGGTTGTGCCGTTCGAAAGCTGCCTGAACCAGGAGATTGAATCCGGATCGATCACATCCCGCATTCGAACCTCTGCAGTGATGCTATCCGCTCCTTCGTTTACGGCATCCATTCCGATGTGTGAATGTGCGTCGACAATCCCGGGAGTTAAGAACTTACCTTTGCAAGAGATCACAGGCACTCCGGAAGGAGCCGCGATATCCTTGCCAATCCCGGTAATCTTTCCATTAACGATCAGAACGTCACCATCTGGAATCACCGCTCCCGTAACCGTGATAACTGTACCGCCTTTAAGCAGCACGGACCCACTCGTCTTTATTGCGGGCACACGGTCTGCTTCAAGTTCAACAGGCCGATTAGGGGCAGGTGTTGGCTTGGGCGGGGCAGGAGGCTGCTGTGCGTATGCGATGTGGAGAAGAGATATGGCGCTCACAGTGAGCGCGGATAAACAGGCGAACCTGACCTTAAGTTGTTTACAAGTCTGTATCAGCATCTGTTCCTCATCGGATAGTTAACGGGCGAAAACGTTGTTCCAATTCAAAAGTTGCGGGTCTCCGGAAGCGTTGGCAAGGTCCTATCGAATTAAGGACTGTCGTCATCAACGCCTGGGCGCCTCCGTTGAGGAGCCGCCACGATCGGACCAACATCCTTTCCAGGTTCGAACTTCTGTCTGTCTATGAACAGGTACTGCACTGTCGATTTCTCATCAGCAAAATCGCCATTCATTACTGTAATTGCAGCGAGCTTGCCCGGCGTTACGGTACCGAGATGCTTATCTACACTGAAGAGTTTGGCTGCGTTTAGGGTCAACGCTTGAAGTGCAGCAGCACGGGACAGACCAGCCTTGATTGCTTTTCGCAGATTAGTCATGAACTCAGCCTGATTTCGCACTCCGCTAGTGGTCAATGCGAAGGGCACACCAGCCTTTTCAAGGGCGGCCGCGTTTGCTACTTTCTCTTCCCACTTCTTATGTCGTTCGGCGATTACAGCCGGAGGAGCATCGTCCTGTACTGCCGCCGGAGCGGCGCCATCGCCAGCAGGAGGAGTTGTAGGCGGCGCAGCAGGAGTATTAGGCGCCGGATTGGCTGGTCGGCCCGCAGGTGCGCCAGCAGGGGCGCCTGTTGGGGCGCCGCCAGGAGCAGCGCCGGGTGCGGCGCCAGGTTGCCCACCCTGCCCACCGCGCCGGCGGCCACCGGGCGTTCGGCCACCAGGACCACCGCCAGCTCCTACGGGACCGTTACCCTGAGGTGTTGGCGTTACGCCAGGTTCCTGTCCAAAATTGAGCGAGAGCACGACAGCGATATCTTTGGACTTCAGCAGCGAGATTGCCTTGAACGCTTCCGCGCCACCGTTGATGCGAAGCTTCAGTTTAAATTCGTCCGCAATCGCTGCCACGCGGCGAATCTCACGTTCAGTATTAGCCGTGTATAGCGCGGGAATCGCCCCCGAAACCAACGGTTGCAGGCTCGCCAGGGTAGGATCGTCGGGTGGTCGCTCGGGACCTCCGTGGGCATAACTGACTACCAGGTCGTGATAGTGCTGCGCATCGAGCAGAGTCTGGCGGGTAAAGGCAATGATTCCCATCGCACTTCCCGGGTACCCTCCTCCGGACGAACCGAGAGAACAATCGATCATCACTTCGGGCCGAAGTACACAGTCTCTCCGCGTCAAGCCATTCAGGTTCACAAGCGACGCCGTTCCGCTGATCGTCCCTCCGCCTGGGGCAATCAAATCTGTCGTGAAACCTGCCTGCCGTTCAGGCTTAAGTATTTCATCCGTTAGCGCAAGTATATCGGCTGCCTTCAGCTCCGGCCGCACGCCTTTTCGGTTAGCTAGGCGCATGGAAGGACTGGCCTCAGCGCTAATATCGGGAGCTGTATCCTGATTTGGAATCGGGTCCGGTAACGTGAGCCCCTTGGCCGTGTAGGCATTTATAAATCCAGGATAGACAGTAAGACCATCCCCCTTTATTACTTCGGCGTCTGCGGGTGGTTTCGTGTCTACTGCCACCGACTCAATGATTCCATCCCGAATAACGACCGTGCCCTTTTCGATAACACGTCCGTCCCCTATTTCAATGCGTGCGCCAACAACGGCATATACGCCACCGGGTTTGGGTGTTTGAGCGAGAGTCGGGAATGCGGCAGCGAGCAGAAAGGCTGCTGACACAGAAACTTGGGTTGTAATAGTCTGCAAGCGCAACGAATAGACCTCCGCGCGAAAGTGAACTACGCAGTTCGAGGGGTTACGGCTGCTTCGCCGTAGGATGGTGGATAAAACGAACTGGCCCCGAATCATTGCGGAGCCAGTAAGAACGTCTCGGTTATAATACCCCGTGATTATCTGGGATAGTTTTGTGATACTGCACAAAATTGTGCTTCAGGCAATGACACCATGCGCCACTTCACCTGCGACATCGGTCAACCTGTGGTCGCGACCGCCATGGCGGAAAGTTAACTTCTTGTGATCGACACCCAGTAGGTGCAGCATGGTCGCATGCAGGTCGTGGATATGCATCTTATCTACCTCAGCATAGTAACCGTAGTCGTCGGTAGCGCCGTAAGCGAAACCTGGCTTCACACCGCCTCCTGCCATCCACATGCAGTATCCGTTAGGGTTATGGTCTCTTCCGTCGTCGCCTTGAGCAGTAGGAGTACGGCCAAATTCGCCGCCCCATAGCACGAGCGTATCTTTCAACAGGCCTCTTGCCTTGAGGTCCTTCAGCAGGCCGGAAATCGGCTTGTCGACCTCTTTTGCATTCCGGGAATGCCCGTTGCGAAGGTCACCGTGCTGATCCCATTTGTAGCTATGTGTTACCTGCACAAATCGTACCCCGGCTTCGCAGAAGCGTCGTGCAAGGACGCACTGCCTTCCAAAGTTATCGGTTGGATCCTCGCCAACGCCGTACATGTCCAGCGTCGCCTTTGACTCATCTGAGATATCCATCAGCTTGGGAGCAATTGTCTGCATTCTGAATGCCAGCTCAAAAGTCTGAATTCGTCCCTCGAGCTGAGGATCGTATCCAAAATGCTTCAATTGATCCTCGTTCAGATCTTTCAAGGCATCGAGCTGAGCTCGCTGGAGGTCCAGACCCGTTTCGGGATTCTTAATATAGTTAACCTGAGCGTTCCTTGCGGGAATGCTCGCATTGCCAATCGGCGTTCCCTGATAGGCGGCCGGCAGGAATGCGCTCGACCAGTTCTGAACGCCGCCGTGTCCGAGAGTAGGACAGATGGTGATGAAGCCTGGCAGGTTCTGGTTCTCGGTACCAAGTCCATAGGTTATCCAAGAGCCCATGCTTGGCCTAATGAAACGATCTGAGCCAGTATGGATTGCAAGCAGCGCTCCACCGTGCGCAGGGTTACTGCCATACATCGATCGTACAACGCACAGATCGTCGGCACATGCGCCGACGTGCGGAAAGAGATCGCTGACTTCGAGGCCGCTCTGGCCGTACTTCTTAAACTCCCAGGGCGACTTAAGCAGGTTTCCCGTTGCTGCAAACTGAACGCGCGGCTTAGCGAAAGGCAGCGGCTTCCCATGATCTCTCGTCAGCAGCGGTTTGGGGTCGAACGTGTCGACTTGAGAAGGTCCTCCGTGCATGAAGACAAAGATCACTCTCTTTGCCTTAGCCGGAAACATCGGCGGTCGAGCCGTTAGGGGGCCTTTTGGGGCTGTTAGCGCGTCGGCACGGGCCTGTTCCTGTCCAAGAAGACCGGCCATAGCGAACATTCCGAAGCCTGCGCTGTATCCCTGCAGCATCTCACGACGAGTAATTGCCTGCATAAAGTGCTTTTTCATTCTACTTACACTCTCCCTGCTTGTAGGCAGCGAACCGCACTTGCGGCTTAGTCCAGATAGATAAACCCGTTCGAAGCGAGAACAATCTGCGCCCAGCTAGCCCAGGCGGCTGACCTTCGCTGTTGTACATCGGTAACGCTCTTCTCGATCAACGCTGAGTACCTGGTAAGGTACCCCAGGGCCTTTGTAGTCTCGACGGCAGTCGGAACCCGAGCGAACGCTATTTCATAGGCTTCTCGAACTCGCTGCGCATCACTTGCAGCCGTTTTAGATTGCAATAACCTTTTCGCAAGTGCCTTTGACTGGTTCAATATGAATGGGCTATTCATAACAAACAGAGCCTGTGGCGAAACCGTTGTTGTATTGCGGTACGCGTTCACCATACTGGGGTCGCCCATGTCGAATGCCTGAAACATGTCGAACAGCGCATTTCGAATGATCGGCAGATAGATACTTCGGCGTGGACTATCGTAAACTGCCGCATTTGCCGATTGATCGTTGGTGACATAGTCATGGTTCTTGGTCATTAACAGGCTGCCACCCATTTTTAGATCCAGATTGCCCGAGGCCAGAAGAATTGAGTCACGGAAACTATCTGCATCCATACGTCGGCGCGGCATCTTGTAGTAGAACCGGTTGTCCGGATCGGCAGTGCTGGCAACTTTCGTGGTTACAGGATCCGCGTTGCAACTCATCTTGTAGGTGTTGGAGAGCAAGATGTTGCGATGCAGTTTCTTCATCGACCAGCCCTGCTCCATAAATATCGCGGCGAGGTAGTTGAGCAGCGGTTCGTTGGCCGGTTTATCACCAAGAATTCCAAAGTTATCTGGCGTGCGTACCAGTCCAGTCCCGAAGTGCTCCTGCCACACGCGGTTAACCGCAACGCGCGCGGTAAGCGGATTGTCCTTTCGCGTTAGCCATGACGCAAGTTCAATCCGTCCGCTGGCCTTCTCACTGATTGGCGCAACTCGATCACCGTCGAGAACGGTTAGAAAGCGTCGTGACACCTTTTCTCCGAGCGATTGCGTGTCTCCACGGATGTGGATCCGGCAGTCCTCGACTTTGCCCTCTTCTGCCGCCATTGCCATCGGCTCCGAGGGAGCCGAGGCTTCAAGAGATTTGACAAGCTCTTCCGCTTTCTTCAGGTCGGCAGTGACGCTGGCGCTGAAGTATTTCGAAGCATCTTTCCCGGGCTTGAAGCGGGCAGCAAATTTATCTGCTGCTTCCACCCGATCTGCCCCGGATAGCTTCGTTGGATCGGCCGAGATCGTTGCTGCAATTTCTGCAGCATCATTTACGAGCCCAACGCTAAGATGCAGTTCATTGGCAAGCTGTTCCGGACTCTTTGGCACCATGCCATCCTGCCGGCTTGGTGCGGTGACAATGAGCACCTTGTCGAAATGTGGGATATCACCGGGACGCTCAATTCGAATAGAGTTCTGGCCAGCCTTCAGAGTGAAAACACCCTGCGCCTCCCAACGCTGACCATCCGGGTTAAAACTGCCAGTTACTGCGCCTGCAGTCTTATCACGAACCACAACGCCATTGATCAGAAGCCGAACTGGCCTCACCTCAGCAGACGCATAGCGGAGCTCAACCTGATATTGCCCTGCGGAGGGAACCTGAAAGTCGTATTCGGCGCTGCAAGGAGATCCCACGGAGTGAATAACTCCTATTCCTTTGCCGTAACCTTCAAAATCCTTCGCGATGCCAGCGCCACGGTTGAAATTTTCAGCTTCTATTACATTCTTATACGCGAACTTCTCGTTCGACTCCGCCACAGAATGCAGCGATGAACGCGATGCCTGCCATCCTGCGAGCAGGTATCCATCTGCATGCGCCTTAAAATCCGCGGCCAACTCAGCGTTTCCTCGGTCGCGAACGTCTTTCTCGGACCTCTTCGCGGCGTCCAGTTTAGCAGTAAATGCTGCCTTCTGCGCCTTGAAGTCTTCGCTTGCAATGGAACGCTCCTGCCACATCGCAACCGTATTCAATGTAGCCATCGTCTTCGTGCTCTTGAAGATTCCGGCCAGAGCGTAATAGTCCTTTGTTGAGATAGGATCAAATTTGTGGTTATGGCACCGAGCGCAAGAAATTGTAAGGCCCACAATGGCCTTGGAAGCAACGTCGATCTGCTCATCGACGATATCCATCACCATTTTGTCTTTATCTGGCTCTGCGAGTACCTTCGGACCAAGCTCAAGAAATCCGGTTGCGATTAAGTGCTCGTTCCGAGCAACATCATCGCGGGATG
>CAIXIX010000589.1 GCA_903919615.1 uncultured Chthonomonas sp. | reverse complement strand
CTACGTTCCCGAAGCCAACCTCCGCGCTGTAACGCTTGGCGCAGGCACCCAGTTGAAAATTGATGGCGTCAGAGATTCGATACCCGCGCTTGTTGAGACCATTTCCACACAAGGTGAATTCACTCCGGCAAACTTGCAAACACCAGACGACCGCGGAAAACAGGTTTTTGGCGTGCGTATCAGGCTAAAATCGCCGGATGCGCGCGTCAAAGCCGGTATGTACGCAACTGTTATTCAGATTGGCGGCTGGAAACCATGACGATAGCACCTGCTGAGCGCCGCAACGCAATCGAAATGCACGGCCTCACCAAGAGATTTGGCAATGTCATGGCCGTAGATAACATCAGCTTTAACGTTGCTCGCGGCACGATATTTGGTTTTCTTGGCCCCAATGGCAGTGGCAAGAGCACCTGTATCCGTATGCTGTGCAGTGTGCTGGAGCCAACGTCTGGTACGGCAACCGTTAACGGTTACGACATAGTGAAGGAGCCGGAGCAGGTAAAACGATCCATCGGGTATATGAACCAATCATTCAGTCTCTATCGAGATCTATCCGTTGAAGAAAACTTGCGCTTTTTCGGCGGAATTTACGGACTTAAAGACAGCCACCTCAGAGCTCGCATGGACGATGTAATCCACCTGATGGGCTTGCAAAACTACCTCGGACGACCTTCAGGGCAGCTCTCTGGGGGATGGAAACAGCGCCTTGCTCTTGCAGCAGCGTTGATCCATGAACCAGACCTGATCTTTCTCGACGAACCTACTGCAGGAATCGACCCGGTCGCCCGGCGTGAACTATGGGATCTTCTGTTTGAACTTGCCGGCGCAGGCAAAACGCTTTTCGTTACCACACACTACATGGATGAGGCAGAGCGCTGCAATGAGATCGCCTACATCTACCTCTCAAAGCTCATGGTTAAGGGAACGCCAAACGAGCTGAAGGCGCTGCAGGAGATTACGCCCGTAGGCACGCGGCGCATTGCCGTTGCAACCGCTCATCCTCCTAATGCACTTGTCCTGCTTAAGCGCCAGCCCTTCGCACTCGACGCAACTTTGGTAGAGGCCGAGATCCATCTGTTAATGCCAGAAGATACAACCGACGAGCAGGTGCTGCGAACGATGCGAGATGCAGGAATACTGGATGGAGTTATCCGGCCAATCGACCCGAGCCTGGAAGATGTATTTGTGACGCTTACGAGGAGGCTGGCGGCACAATGATACCAACTCTATTCGGATTCAAAAGCATGGCTCTGAAGGAGCTAATCCATATTAGGCGGGACCGGACGACGCTGGTATTCGCATTAATCATTCCGGCAATTCAGCTCTCTTTGTTTGGCTATGCCGTCGATTTTGACGTCAGGCATGTTAGAACTGCGATCGTCGATATGGATCGATCCCGCGAGAGTAGGGAATATGCTCAAAGTGTCGTCAACACCCAGTATATCGACTTCGTAGAGAAGCTGAACACGCCAGGCGAGGCAGAAATTGCCCTGCAGCGCGGGGATATTCGAGCGGCGCTGGTGATCCCTGCAGACTTTGCACGCAAGTACGGAACACGGGTCCCGCCTCAGGTCTACGTGATGGTGGATGGATCCGACAGTCAGGTGGCGAATCCTGCGAGAAATGCCTTCCGGCATCCACCTACGATACCACCCGGTGCGATCTCTCCCGATGCGGTTGATGTTCGCGTAAACTACCTCTTTAACCCGGAGATACGCACGCAAATCTACACCATTCCCGGGCTCGTTGGGGTTATTCTGCAACTCGTTACCGTCACCTTAACTGCTTTCAGCCTGGTTCGAGAACGAGAACTGGGAACGCTTGAGCAACTCATGGTTAGCCCTGTGGGGAAACTGGGCTTGATGCTGGGCAAACTGGTACCTTATGCCGGACTGGCGCTTATCGAAATGTTCAGTGTTATCTTCCTGGCTAGGCTACTCTTTAATATAAAGGTGGAGGGCAGCCTTCCCTTGCTGCTGCTGCTTTCTGGTCCGTTTGTTCTAGCTGCCCTCTCAATCGGTCTGCTGATAAGCACGGTTGCAAAAACACAGGCTCAGGCGATGCAGATGACCATGCTTACGCTGCTGCCATCCATACTTCTGTCCGGATACATAACGCCGCGCGAGACACTCCCGGTGCCGCTGTATTTCCTGGGCAACCTATTTCCAGTGACCTACTACATTCAGATCATCCGAGGAATCATGGTCCGCGGCGCCGGCTTTACAGATCTAATCTGGAGCGTCGTCCCACTAACAGCGCTGATGCTCATCCTTATCACCGCAGCAACAACGAGATTCAGAAAAAGCGTGGCATAACCAATCCCTACCCATGTATCCGTCCTGCGTATTCGTTAAGCAGTCTCAAGTACAACCGATAGTCCTCGATAGAAACAGCAGGCGGCGTCTGGTGATCGCAGGAGGGAACAAATCTCCCGCTCTCCATTACCGGCATCAGCCTTTCGAACTCGCGGCGCATGGCGTCTTCACCCAAGTGCATCACGGTTTTGTCGAATGCGCCAATCATTATCCAGGTGGGATGGTTAGCCCTAATTCGATTCACGTCGACTCCTGCCATGCGCTCCAGGGGTAGAATTCCCTCCAGCCCGGAAGCCTCAAACCACGGGATGAGTGGTTCCACATCCCCATCGCTGTCAATCATCGCCACAATCCCGCGACGCTTCAGCTCTGGCACAACCCTCACATAATAAGGGTCCATGAATTCGGCGTACTGCTGTTTGCTGATCATCGGCCCATGGTTATAAGACATATCTTCACCGAATGTCATGAAATCCGGAACACAAACATTGCAAAACTGATCGATGCATCGCAGCATGTACTCAGTCTGATCTTCATTGATCCGATGCATCAGCTCGGCCTGATCATAGAACGCATAAAGGTGAGGCTCGATGCCGAAAAGCACGCGCGGCCACCAGAAAAAACCGGAAAGAGTGATCCACACAACGACGTCTCCGCTTGCCTGAAGCTCTGCGCGAGCCCGCCATACATCTCGGTCGAAAGGGACTGGTTCCGGATAGAGAAATGGGCGGATCTGATCATAGTCTGCTTCATTCGAAATCCAGGCGCCGTGAGGCGCGCCACCTGTTGGCGCGGCTCCGGCAGCAAACTGCGGAAACCACAGTTGCAGGTCGACATCCAATGAGAAATAGCGCTTGATGTCCGTATAGTCGAGCTCGGAGGGCAGGCCTTCGCCTCGCCACCTTGCGATCGTCTTATCCCACCAGGTCGCCCACTCAGCGACTGGTAGCCTATCCTCAGCGCGCTCGCCGTGCATCGTCTTAACAAACCGACTACGTACTGTTTCCGTCACGGGCGTACTCCCACCACATTTCAGCCTTTACGTTTCAAATCTCCGCTCATCTTAGACATTGGGAGGAATTCCTGTATCCACAGATTGGCGGATTGTAATCAAATACACGTTCCACGATGCGGAAAGCGCCGGTCGCAGTCGAACTTACACTCAAGATCGTCGCAGAAAGTGTAAATCGGGACAGCCATGGCAGCAACACCAAGAGAACTCGTCTTCCAAACCCTCAACTTTGAAGGCCCTGCACGTGCGCCGCGGCAGCTCTGGGCGCTGCCATGGGCGGACATGTACCATCCCGACGCCTTGAAACGCATCCGTGCAGAGTTTCCAGACGACATCATTGGCATTGGCGGCTACAACAGTGTGTACCCGAAGACCTATGGTGATCCACATCGGATCGGCGAATACACCGATGAATGGGGATGCACCTTCATCAATATTCAGGATGGAGTTATTGGTGAAGTGAAGACGCCGCTTGTTAGAGACTGGGAAGCAGATGTCGCTCGCATTCACATCCCAGCCGAATGGATCGCAATCGACCGAGACGCTATAAACCGTAACTGCGCCGCAACTGATCGGTTTACAACAGCGGGTTGCTGTCCACGCCCTTTTGAGCAGCTGCAGTTTCTTCGCGGTACAGCAGAGCTGTATGCCGATCTCACTGACCCAACGACTGCAATGAAGCGCTTTGTATCTGAGATGCACCGTTTCTATTGCGAGCTGCTTTCAGCCTGGGCCGCGACAGACGTAGATGCGCTCATGTTTATGGATGATTGGGGCTCCCAGCGCAATCTGCTCATTCGACCCGCCATGTGGCGAGAGCTCTTCAAACCGATGTATCGCGATTATTCTCAGATCGCTCACGCCGCGGGCAAGAAGCTCTTCATGCACTCCGACGGGCATATTCTCTCGATCTACCCGGATCTTATCGAAATTGGTGTAGATGCCGTTAACTCTCAGCTCTTCTGCATGGGAGTTGAGAACCTTGCTCCCTATGCCGGCAAGATCACCTTCTGGGGCGAAATCGACAGACAGCACCTGTTACCTGAAGCCACTGTCGACGAGATCTCTGAAGCTGTGGATCTGGTTCATCGCACACTGTGGCACAACGGTGGCTGCTTCGCGCAGTGCGAATTCGGCGCCGCAGCACGCCCTGAAAACGTGCGCCAGGTCTTCGCGCAGTGGAATGAGATTACGATCGGTAATGGGGTAAATACGTAAGTTGGCAATTGGGCAAGCGCGGCGTTAGGTGTTCGGTTTTAGGTGTTCGGACGGAGATCCGCATTCCCGATGGTGGCGGAAATGACCCGAATTGTCTTTTTTCTCCGGGTGTGCATCGTCAAAAAGACTCCACGAATTTCGGCGCATGGCGCAGGTTCGGCTTGAGCCCCTACCGGCCACAAGCGTAATGCGCATGTCGTGTGCTCTACCTACCTTGAGACTCGATCGGAATCGAGTATAGTCTAATCAGTCACAGAGGGCCTAACGTCACGCTCTCAAACACTCGCGAAGCAGTCTCAGTTCACTACACCGCTGTCGGCTGTTGCCGACACCACAGGCAAAAGGTGGATGAATGAATTCGAGGAATCATTTACATTTTAATTTGCAATCCAATCGCGGTAGGACAATTCGCGATCTCGTTTGGATGCTGCTCATACCTTCCGTCACTTTGTTTGTTGTGGTATCGAGGCCGGCTTTCTGTCGGGCCAGGTCGAGCGTCGGCATAGGTGGGTCAAATAAGATAGACAAAGCAGAGCCGCGCTATCTATTGTTCTGGCGAACTCCAGAGCAAGCCCCAGATCTAATTAAGTCGGTCGGTGAACAGGGTGACGGACGCACCCGTCTGTTAGGCTTTGGGGTTCCGTGTGCAACCTTCGCGCAGGAAAAACAGGTACCCGGAAATATACACCGAGCCTTCACCGTTGCGCGCCAGAACAATCTCGCTTTGATGCTGCATTTTGACTTT
>CAIXIX010000588.1 GCA_903919615.1 uncultured Chthonomonas sp. | reverse complement strand
TTATCGGGTCGAACAGCGTGCGAGGCTGCATCGGGTTTGCGGTTATCTGATTGATCGGGATCTCACGTACATGGGCATCCGAATCTGTTCCTGTCACCGAATCCGTTAATAGCGCCGCAAGGCCTCTACCCAGGCCCCGTTTTTCCATCGTTCAATATCTCCTGTGCGAGTAAACTGTAGGCCGCTGCACCCGTAGAGCGCGGCGCATAGATTGCAACCGGCAGTCCATGGCTTGGCGCTTCCGAAAGCCGAACGTTGCGCGGAATTTGAATACTGGAAACTCGGCTGCCAAAGTAGTTCCGGACCTCATCCACAACCTGATTGGCTATCTTTATGCGATTGTCGTGCATCGTTACGACGACGCGCGCGACATCAAGGCCCGGATTGAGCTGGCGTCTAACCAGGTCTATAGTCTTTATTAACTGGCTGATTCCTTCCAGTGCGTAGTATTCCGACTGTATTGGAATTATAAGAGAGTTCGCCGCGACGAGCACGTTTAGCGTAAGGATTCCAAGCGAAGGCGGTGCATCAATAATAATGATGTCGAAATCCTTGAGGACAGGGGCAAGTGCGGTTTTTAAGTAGCCTTCTCGCGCCATTCGTGGCATGAGCTCGATCTCTGCGCCAGCGAGGTCGATCGTTGCCGGCACAACCTTTAGCTCTAGTATTGCAGTCGGAAGGACTGTTTCGGCGACAGGGTAACCATCGATGAGAATGTCGTAGATCGAGTGTGACACGGTGGAGCGATCGATGCCTATGCCGCTGGTTGCGTTACCCTGAGGATCGATGTCTACGAGCAGTGTTCTTGCGCCGCTGCGCGCAAAGTATGCTGCCAGGTTAACTGCGGTAGTGGTTTTTCCGACGCCACCCTTTTGATTGACAACACCATAAATATGCCCCATGTTACGAGGACCTTCCCTATCGAACTAACATCGAATCGCACAACAATGTTTCACGTGAAGCATTTTGGAGGCGGACCAGCTTGCCATAAGCATGATGCACAATATACACTGAAAGCGAGACGATGTGTCGGAGATTTTTCGGAGCCCGCCATGACTAACGTGAATTTAACAGATGCCCAGCTGTCTGCAGTTACGTCCGAATCACGGAATATCTGCGTGCTTGCTGGTGCTGGGTCTGGTAAAACCGGCGTGCTGGTTGAACGTTTTTTGCGGCTTGTTACCGAAGACATGCGATCTGGCGCCTCTAATTCTGCAATCTCCCCCGCCGAAATCCTGGTGATCACGTTTACGGATCGCGCAACACGCGAGATGAAACAACGGATCGTTAGAGATCTGTTAGCTCGCGGTCGCAGTGAACTTCGGCGGGAGCTTGAGTCGGCCTCAATATCAACGATACATAGCTTCTGCGCAAGGCTATTGCGCGAAAACGCTCTTGACGCGGGTCTGGATCCACGCTTTGCGATCGCCGACGAAGCGGAATCGCGACTGATTATGCGGCAATCGATAGAAACATGCGTTTCATCTGCATTTACTGCAGCAAAAGCTGAGGATGTATTCGAGCTGCTCGACGGCATCATTGCAACCGATAGGAAAAGTTACGGGCTGCAGGTGTTGGAGCGGCTCTACGCGGAGATTGATCGGCAGATTCACACGATGCGTGGTTCAGGAGTTAGTGTCGAGGATCTAGACCGTCTTTTGAGCTCCGGGTTGGTTCGATCCGCGGAGGTGCCAGTACGTCTATCGCTGATTCCGCTCGTGAAAGATCTGTTTGCGTTCGTATCCAACATACAAACTTCTCTTGAAACCGCGCCGACAATCGTCCGAGCAGCATGGAGGGGTCTCTTTCCCATTCTTTCGCCCCACTCGGTAATGAATATCGACCTTGCTGCACTGGAATCATACCTCAAGCAGACAAAAACGAACGCAGAATCGGCGATTAAGCAGTCACTGAATGTTCGCGATTCAGCCGTTAGTGTAATTGATGTGTGCGATAGGTCGCTCCGGGTCATGAACGCGCTTCCTGGAAGGTCAGCACTAGCAGCTTCAGCATGCAGTACTTTTGTTTACCTCCTTTGTGAATCCTGGCTCGCCTACAATCAGGCAATGAGGAGGCGCAGTCTGGTTGACCATGAGGATCTCCAACTGGAGTCTGTTCGACTGTTAGAATCGGATCTAGAGTTGCGGGATGCTATCTGCAATCGCTTTCGTCATATAATGATTGATGAGATGCAGGATACGAATCCCATTCAGATCCGGCTGATTCGGCTCCTGCATCCTGGTTTGCCAGACGACAGCTCTGGTATTAAGGATACAAATGTATCACGTAATTCCCTTTTTGTTGTTGGAGATCCCCGTCAGAGCATCTATTCCTTCCGAAATGCAGCGCCAGATATCTTTGATCGGCTGGTAGAGACGTTTTCGTCCAACGACGAATCAGACGCCGTAGTGATTCACCTGGATCAGAGTTTTAGAGCCGTTCCGCAACTGGTGGACATGATAAATCGCGTCGCTAGCGCTATTCTGCCGCCTCGTCTCGCTCCGCGTCTTATTGCTTCTCGAAAGCCATCAAATAGTAGTAGTAGTGAGGACCCCTGTCTTGAGCTGATGCTTTCGAAAGACGCCATGAGGCGCGACTACGTGGGAATAGAAGCAGACGCGATTGCAAAACGAATACTCGAACTGATTGGCGAACGCGCGGAAAGCTCGCCAGGCGACGAAGATGTATTGACAAGCGCTTCCGGCTTCGGGGACATCGCTATTCTGCTGCGTGGGACAACCGAAATTGCGACCTATCAGGAGGCCCTAGCCAGCCACGGGATTCCATGCGTAACCGGCGGTGGTGGACGCGGTTACTATGCGAGGCAAGAGGTACAGGAGGTCTTAGCCTTGCTGACTCTGCTGTTTGATCCTCATAATGACGCAGCGCTTCTCACTGTTTTGAGTTCACCATTGTGTAACGCAGATCTAAACTCTGTGTATCGCCTTGCGATGCTGGCACGGGTTCCACAGCCATTTATTGCACACCCGGCGCCAAGGTATCCGCTCTATACGGCGCTTACCTCCCTGATTGAGTCACCCGCGGTCAGTCTCCAAGTGCGCGAGCGGGTCGGTCATCTGCTTGAGACGATTTTAACGCTGCAGCCCCTCCGTGACGATATTAGTGTTGCAGAGATGATCGAGCGGGTAATGAGCGTCAGCGGTTATCGCGACTATCTCGCAAGCCTGCCAGATGGGGCGCTCAAAGCAGCTAATCTGCGCAAATTAACTCAAATTGCGCTTAGCATGCCAGAGATAGGATTGGCACAATTTACAGAGTTTGCTGCCAATATGCAGTCGATTGAGGCTCGAGAAGGGGACGCTTCCCTTATAGAAGAGGTTAGCGGCGCAGTGCGGCTGCTGACAATTCATGCGGCAAAGGGGCTCGAGTTTCCGATTGTTTTCCTGCCGGATCTGTCCCGTGCGCAGATCATTCCAGAAACCGCCCTCTTTGTGTCGGATCCTGAACATGGCGCTATCGGCACACGTATCGGAGGAGAGGATGCCACATGGAGGGCGATAGTAGGCAGACGCGATCAGCAGCTCAAGGAAGAGAGCGCCCGGCTGTTGTACGTAGCCATGACGCGCGCCTGCGACAAGCTGATACTCTGTGGTAATGCCGGCAGAAACCGTGGCTATAACTGGATGGATCAGATCCTACCCATTCTTGGTATCTCAGCAGCGCCTCCTCGGCGTACGATCGTTTCGCTTCAGTCCGGCGGTGAAATCCTCGTATCGCCGATGTTGGGGCCTCAGCCTTGACACTGTAAGCCCACGACATGCGCCTTAGCGCCGTTTTACGACGGTTACTACTCTTTTCTGGCCGCCAGCCCTGCCACAACTATTCCGAAGCCAACAATCAGGTTCGCCGAAACCCAAGGCATCAGCTGCAGCGTGCTGATCTCTGGCCCAAAAGGCGATGTTCCGCGCAAGAGCTCCCACCCGACATGAAGCATCATGCCGAAAGCCATTGCGCCGAGCAGGCGCCGCTCGCCGTTGCGTGCACCGAGCATCAGCAGAGCGCCTGGCACGATAACGCTGTGGCCAATAATATTGAACGGGCTGCCAAATCCCGCAAATCCTGCCATCCAGTCCGGAAAGAGAAGGCCAAAGGAGAGCGCGGCTGTTGCCCAGAACGGATACGGGTTCTGTTCGCGCATTCCTGCCCGAGCCTTGCCGATTAGCCAACATCCAGCAAACAGCGCTGCCACCATCCAGAAGCGCGCCACACCGTCGTGATAGCTGTTTGACGCAAGGCGTACTGCTGCGCCCGCATCGAGAATACCCGCGCCATATTGCTTTGCTGGGGTCTTCTTCGAGGCGGACTTCTGAAGGATCGCCTTCACATCCTTGGGTGATTTAACGCCGCTCCCAACAATCATCGCCGCTACAGCCGCCGCGTGCGGTGAGGCCATCGATGTTCCCTGAAAGCTGTAGTAATCGTCCACCATTGCGCCATGGTCATCTTCAATCAGCGTATTCTGAAGAATTCCGCCAGCTTCGCCACCTGCCTGTTTGTCTCCGCCAGGAGCCGCAATTGCGACCTGTTTGCCAAACGAAGAGAAGTAACTCAGCTTTCCTGTGGGGCCTACGGAGGAGATCGCGATGCACTCCGGGTATGCGGCGGGAAAGCCAACACCTTCTTTGCCTGAGTTGCCAGCAGCACAGACAATCGTTACACCTCGAGAGGCCGCGTAAGTGCAGGCCGAGCTCATAAGCTGGTCAGGATAAGGGCTGCCAAGGCTCATGTTAATGACGTTCGCACCGTGATCTGCAGCCCATCTTATTGCTTCGGCGATGTCCCTCGAGCTACCGCTGCCATAGCTGTTTAGCACCTTTAGCGGCATGATACTGGCCTCAAAGGCCAGGCCGGCTACACCTTCCCCATTGTTTGTCGATTCTGCGATGGTTCCAGCGACATGGGTTCCATGTCCATGATCATCATTAGGAATTGAATCGTGGTGTACGAAATCGTAGCCCGGCACGAATTTAGTCTGGCTGAAATCTCGGGCCCGTTTGCCTCTGCTTGTATTGTCAAAAGCCACTCCGGTGTCGATAACGGCAACGACCACGCCTTTGCCCCGGTTTACCTCCCAGGCAGCCTCGGCATGGATCATGCGGAAATTCCACTGCTCTCCATAACGCGGGTCATCCGGCTTCCATCCACGGTTTTCGTCGGGACTCTTCATACTGGAGCTTGCTGGCCGTGCGAATGTCATTTCAGAGGCAGGTATCCGATAGATATGGGTCACATCAGCTGCGGCAACGCGACTGTCTGCACGTAAGGCGGCAAGATCTGCATTGATGTCCGCGCCTTGCGGCAGCTTCGCGTCCGCGATCTCCGTCTCTGTGCTCGAGAAAGAGCTGTTCCACGTGAAACTAGCGCCAATGCGCTTTCCAAGGTCTGCGAGCGTTCCGCTGTCGGAGCCTGGCTTTAGCTGAACTTCAATCTCATCCGGCGAAATCCAAGACTGAAAGATCGATGGGTCAATGGCTACAGATTTTTCAACCTCATTCGACGATTCGTTGCGAAGTTCCAGATAATGAGAGCTCCACGATACCGCCATAGGCGCAATGCCTATAGATAAAACGACAATCGCCATGAACCTAAGCGATCGGGATCCGGTTTGGTCGTTCATAGCACCCTCCGACATTCGCGCACGCATGCGGCGCGGATCTTGACTTGTGACAGGAATCCGGGGATGTCAGTCGCTCTCCACGACCCAGCCTGGATGTCTCTTACGAATATAATCATAGCGGTCTATCGTCTGTCCCGTCATCATGTTAAACAGTGGTGTTCCGCCGGCGTACACAGTGCCCCTGGGATCCCCAAACTCATTCAGGCCCTCTTGACATATGCGATCGTCGATCTGACGCTTTTGTTCCGGAGTGAGTCTTGCCATCAAAATGCTCCCGACAAACTAGAGTGATACTATCGCAATACGACCCGGGAAGTTCCCGGGTTTCAGACTCAGGCGGCGACTCAAGGCTTCTTCTTTTCACCCTTGCCTGCGTCGGCTGGTTTACTGTCTTCATCCTCGTCTTCGCGCTTAAATACGATCTTTCCTTTGCGCATGGATAGAGTTTCTTCGCCCTCTTTAGTTCCAATCAACACATCTTCTGACGTATCGAGCTTCTGATCCTGGTTTGATTCGAAGTGAACTGGTTTGAAGAAGTGAAGCTGATTCGCCTTGCCATCATTTTCGGCATGTTCGCAGGTAAGAGTTCGCTCAACCTGTTTGTTTGTGTTCTTCTCGGAGTCCTTCTCAGTGAAGTTTTGTTTGAAAACAACATGACCGGTGAGGATTGAGTACTTGTCGTGCGGTTTGTATAAGATATTATCGCAATAGGCCGTTCCGCCGTGCTTTCTTGCGTCGTTAATGTCTTTTTTGTTCTTGTCATCGACTCCCGGCTTTACTTGTTGCGCAGGCGCAGGTTGGGCTGCGACAGCGCCAGCAGGCGGTCCCTGAGCCTGCTGATGAGCCTTATTTGCCGGAGGCTCTGGTTCAGTCGGCTTCATGACCATGATAGCGTGACCCTTGAGGTTAACGGTCCGCTTGTCGGGGTTCTTATCGACATTATCGATATGAACGGAATCGGCCGTCAGATGGTACTTCTTGTCATCCATCTCGACGGGCTGATCGGAATCTAACGTGTCTTTCTTCTCATCGAATATCGCGTAAGCGCCTTTCACAACCATGTCACGACGGGTGTAAACCCAATTGTGAATAATCACAATCCCCGTTTTTTCGGTTTTTACCAGTTCAGAAAAATCGAGACCGTCGAGAGAATCGTCCTGTGCAGGCTGTTGTGGCGGAGCCGCTAAGGCAGGCGGTGGGGTTACAGCCAGAGGTTTAGTCTTTGCTGTTTGCGACTGTGCGCTGTGCATAGCGATGCCAAGTATTCCGGCGATCGCGATGAGAGATCTGACAGTTATTACCCGCAGGGTAGATCGGTTTCTCAAATCCACAGGTTCCTTCCCGGGCGCTGTGATGTAGCCCAACGTTATTTTGGACGAATTCCAACCGCATTTTGTATCGATGGCGTAAGTTCTGGATCGCTCTTAAAGCTTAGCTTGCCGTTTGTGGCAGTGTAAATGTCGTTCGTTAAATCCAATGTCACTCGTTCAGCACGAAACCTGTTGGCGTCCAGCATTCCGGAGGACGGATCCGGAATTCGCACTAAATTCTCTTCTAGCGACCAGAAGCAGCGTTGAGATTGAAAACTCCCAGCCTTAAACGTAGCGCGCACGCCATCTAGAAGCTCTACGGTGTGGTCTCGGATTGAGTATCGCATGCGATTCGCAACAATGTGAACCTCCCTTCGGCCAATCGTCGCACCTTCGTCACACTGCAGCCGCTGTTCCGCTTTGTGCGTCTGTCGGTTCACAATCTCCATTACCGTAATTGCGCTTGCACGCAGCGTGTCTCCGTCCCGCGTGGTGATGGCGACGTCGCCTGAAAGATGGAGCTGCCAGTGCGAGGTGAAATCTGCACTGAGTTGCCCCGGCAGAGGTTCCGTATCTCCAACAAAGTATCGGCCCTCTTGTGCATGAAACCGCATAACAGGTTTGCCAATAGCTGGCTCACGTCTGGTATGGTGGGAATTAGAGCTTTTTGTTTGCGTGCCAGACGGTTGATTTTCGCTTTGTGCCGTTACGGCGCCAGCCGACGAGGAAGAGGAATCAAAGACAACTCCGTTGCGAATGTCCTTCAACGTCGCGCTGCTGATACTTGTGGCAGAAGAGTATTGTGAATGTTCAAGATCAATGCTATGCGCCCATAAGGCCCAGGACTTACTCTCCCCCACATAACCGCTAAATGGCACATTCTCCAGGTGAATGCCTACGCGGGGCATCGCGCCAGAGTTCCGATGAGAGGGCAACTTAGAGGGTTCCGACCATCGGTACAGAGCGAGGCCGAGTGCGATGACGGCGATTGAGGCAAGCCATGCCACGTAGTTGCGGTAGCGAGGATGTTGAAGAAGCGTGCGCATTATCTAGCACGTCCACTTAAAGCAAGAACCGCGAAGCACGGTACGCGCTTCGCGGTTCCAGAAACTCAGGACGGGCAACCGCCTGTGGGTGGTGGCGGTGGCGGATTTCCTCCGCCGAGATAGAGATCGACTTCCGTGTACGGTGCATTCGCGCCCGCCTGCAATTTAGGGAGCTTGAGGGTACAAGCGGAAAGGTCGTAGTAAGCGCCATCGTAGTTCGCATAGTTATAATATGCGCCACCAGTTGGAGCCGCGACCGTAAACGATGTGGTGGTAAGGGGCACATTGGTAAGAACAAATGTACCGGCAGAATTCGTTACTGCCACCCGATTGGATCCACCAGGCACAACGACAGTTACAACCGCGCCTAAAACCGCGCTGTGGGACGGAGATGTATCCCGAACCGAGCCAGTAATCGTTGCAAGGGCGGAATTGGAGCCCGAGCCGTTGCCATTGCCGTTGTTACCGCCGCCGTTGTTCGAACTGCTGCCTCCGCCACCACCACCGCATCCTGCCAGAGCAAGTGCCAGCAATGCTGCACCAAGTGCCACGGAGAGCTGAATTCGTGGGGAGTTCAAGAACACCCTGTTCCTCATGAAATCTTCCTACCTTCCAGAATGTGCCCGAAAAGGACACGGGACAGCCCCGGCTTCTGTTTCCTGGTCTTTATAAAGCCTTACCACAGAAGTACACCGGACGCTCCACGCGAAACACTTACCGCAGATACAGTAGCAAGTAAGACCCTGCAAAGCAGACGCCCCCCCTGCAATAGCGGACAGCTTGTAGCCCGACACAGGCATTTTCTCTGGACCGGGATATCTGTCGCAAGCTGTCTTAACAGCTATCAAATTCCTTGCACTGCCACACTGCAGGCGCCGGATGGGGAAGCCGGAACGCACAATCGGGGGCATACACGGCTATTATACACAGTCTCAGCAATGCGCGCAAGCCCCCCGCAACGCGATTTTGAGCGTGCGACTGGTTGTGGAAGGCGTTTATAACGCTAGTATTGCGAAGATATATCCTGTGTTACGGCGATGGGCATCCACTTGGCGGCGGTGGCGGCGGGTTTGTTCCACCAAGATACATGAAGATCTTCGTGTACGGTGCATTCTTCGTGCCTGCGACAAGTGTTGGCAAGGGGAGAGTGCACGCACTAAGGTCGTACAGCGAGCCTTTGTAGGTGGCGTAGTTGTAATAGGCCACAGGGTTCGGGCTTGCGACCTGGAATCCGGTTGCAGTAAGCGGTACGTTCGTTGCAACGAACGTGCCCGAGCAGTCGGTTCGTGCAGTAACATTCGTGCCACCGCTGACCAGTACTGTAACGAGAGCGCCATTGACAGGATTGCCGGAGGAATCGTCAACCACACCAGTGATGGTCGCAAGCGCAAGGCTGCCGGGAGTCACTACTGCGGGGATACAGCCGTTGTTATTGTTGTTATTGCTGCCTCCGCCACCACCGCCGCATCCCGAAAGGGAGAGCGTGAGTGCCGTCATTAAACTCAATACCAGCGCCGTGGAGGTCACGCGAGGCAGCATCGAACGCTTGATCATGGATTCTTCCTGTCTTCCCAATTATAGGTACTTACACAGTACCGTCAGGTTCCGAAGAGAGCTGCGAATAACCGTCTAATTGGGATTGATGATAGTAGCATCAAACCCAGCCTCTGTCAATTTATCGCGCTCGGCCTCTGCCTTCGCCCTATCTTTGTGCGTGCTGTGTTGCACGCGATACAGCGTTCTGCCATCACGCGTAACAACTTTAATTGCTGCCGCAAAGCCCTTGTCGCTCGCGCTCGCTGCAATCTCTTCCGCCTTGTCTCTCGTGGAAAAGACGCCTATCTGAACCCGATACACGCCCGCCTTAATATGAGACGGGTCGGCTGACGTCTGTCGTTCGGTGGATTGAGCATCCGGAGTTGTGGGCTGTTGCACACCGTCGGTATTTCTGTCTCGCCTGCTGCGAGCGGCTCCCGGCTCGTCCGTGGTTTCACCGTTGCCGGGCGTTGCCGTTTCCCCGTTCTCCGCAGTCGTACCGTCAGAGTTGTTACCCTTCTTCGGAGTTTCGTCGATCCGGTCGGGCTTTTGAACAGAGTTTTCAGGCAGCAAGCTTGGTCCATCATTCCCGGCCACAGGTGGCGGCGCAGAATGAAGCCCTTGCTGAGGGTCTGATTGAGCTGCTGGTTTCGACGTTTGCGTAAGGTTGTTGTGCTGCGGTTGCGAACCAGAATCGCCCGAAGCGGCGCCGCCAGTGGTGGCAGGCGATGGTATTAGGCGCGCAATCACAAAGAAGCCTAGAGCAAAAAACAGGGTCAATGCACACACAAGAAAGAAGAGCCCACGAATTATCGCCAGCAGTGGTGAAGAACTCGGACGTCCATAAGAAGAACTAGCACCGCGATTCTGAACGGGCATGAAACTAAATCCTCCCGCTCAGATTTGGAGCGGATGCAAAATGTGCCCACAGGCGAGGGCCGATCCCAGCCTCTAGTTTGCACTATTCACGGTCAGTTGCGGCGCGCCAAGTGTGCTTTCGCACCCTGATCAGCATGAATAATGAGGGCTAATTAGGTGGATATTAAAAGAGTCTACCGAGAAGGAGACTCTTTGTCAAGGCAGCTACGGCGCCTGCGAACGCTACAGCGCGCAAGCGCAGGATGGTCAGGATAGATCGAGATCCCGGTGTACAGTCACAATCGACTGCTGCTGCACAGATTGACACCTACTAGCCTATGTGTTAGAGTTAGCAGATCTAATTCTCCTACAGCGCAAATCACTCGAATCCAACCCGCATATTGAAAGGTTTTACGTCAGTTCCACCCTATTGTGACGCACAGTGACTATCAATAACGTGTGGACTGCATTTGAAGCGATATGAACAAGAAGAGCGAATCAGATAAGCCGATACCATCTGCTGATGACCGGGCGACCCCGGAAACCTTTCGGTCGCTAACCGCGGTACAGAAGCGATGTGGTATTGCAGCGTGGCTCGGCTGGCTTTTTGATGGCCTCGACAGCTACCTCTATGTACTTGTGGCAGCGCCGTTTGTGGCGATGCTGATGCACACCACCGAAAAAGACCCTACCGTCGGCACGCACGCCTCCTACATTCAGGCGGCATTTCTGGTGGGCTGGGCTTTCGGCGGAGCGGTGTTCGGTTGGGTAGGCGATCGCTTCGGCAGAAGCCGAACGATGGCTCTCACTATCCTTACGTATGCGCTCTTCACAGGTTTCTCTGCTTTTGCATGGAACTGGCAAGCGCTGCTCGTTTTCCGGTTCATTTCCGCGCTTGGGATCGGCGGCGAATGGGCCGCCGGCTCTTCTCTCGTTTCCGAAACCTGGCCGAAGTCCTGGCGGCCCTGGGTTAGCGCCGCCCTGCAATCCGCATATCAATGTGGCATCGTACTGGCAACAATTACTCAGTTTCTCTTTGCGGGCAGAAGTCCGCAATGGGTCTTTCTCGTTGGCGCGGCTCCAGCGCTCCTAACATTCTGGATTCGAAGGCAGATACCGGAACCGGAAGAGTGGCATGCGGCAAAGGCGGATCACAAGGAGAAGGAGCTCGGCATGCTCGCCCTATTCCAGGGAGAGGTGCTTAAAACAACTCTGCTCACCGTGGCAGTATGCTCCGTCGCACTTACAACCGTGTGGGCCTATCTGTTCTGGTTTCCTCAGCACCTTCGCAAACTACCAGATGTAGCCTCCATGACGAAGACGGATCGCGATCACTATATTGCGCTGGCTTCTGCGCTGGCGATGGTCGTCGCGATATTCGGCAATTTTTTTGCCGCCACCCTGGCCCGGAAGTTCAGTTACCGAATTGCGACCGGCGTGATGTTCCTTGGTGGCCTGATCAGCCTATACGTTACGTATGGCCCCTCAGGACCAAAGGATCACATCTCAATACTCTTTTATGCTCCCTGGGCTCACTTCTTTGTCCAGGGTGTCTTCGGCCTCTTCCCGCTCTATGTTCCGCCGCTCTTCCCTACGCTTCTTCGCACGAAAGGAGCCGGGTTCAGCTATAATGTCGGTCGGCTAGTGGCTGCGATTGGGACAGTCGTGTTCGGTTTGTGGATACCCGTAAAAGACTTCGCGGGGATAAGCCATGCGCTAACGATGGTCGGCATGGTCTATATCCCCGGTCTGTTCATTGCGTTTATAATTCCCGAGCCTGAAAAGCACCTGGCTATTGCAGCACCTTAACGCCGAGCGGTGCATGGACGGTTGTATGCACGCTGCCATCTGAAGCGCGCTCGTGCCGCACAAATAGGACGCCCTGGGGCGTCGGGATCGTTCCCTCCGCCCACTGCAAGTCTCCCAGATGCGGGGTGATCTTCACCTCTTTGCAGCCTGGCTTGAGGATCTCTATGCCAAGAACATGCTCTGATAGCCATGGTGTGGGGCCGGAAGCCCAGCCATGGCAGAGGCTGTGGCGGAAGCCGATATAGCAGTAGGCGCCGTAATCACCGTGGATATCGACCTTGCCCTTCTGAGGCAGCTCGTCAATACTACCGGCGTTCTTCATCCAGTCGAGATCAAAGTCTTCCCAGAAGGTGGTTGCGCCCATGCTGAGCATTCCGCCCCAGTAGGTGCGAATGGCATCCAGCGCTCCCTGATAGTCGCCAGCCAACGCCTTCGCCTGCAACACGTAGTAGCCGTAAAACGTCGAAAGCCTCTTCGCGCCATCCACGGCGATGACGTTCTTGTTAAGCTCTGCCGGATCCCCAAGCCCTGCAAGCGCCATCAATGCTGCCGCCTGCTTGCTGTTATTCGGGTCTGGTACATGCTTCTTCAATCGGCTAACTGAAGCAAGGCACTCTTTTTTGAGCTCATTGTCTCCCAGGTGAGCCGCCATCTCCGCTCCCGCATTCAGGCTGAGGATGAGCAGAGCATGCAGACCGGCATGGATGGCAGGCTTGTTCTCGCTGGAGGGCCAATCGAGAAACCTGCCTTCAGGCAGAGTTTCGGAGTTATCCGCGCCAACGTGCTTCATCAGCTCCTTCAGAAGGCTAGTCAGGTAAGGCTGCTGCTGCTTCAGATAGGCCAGGTCTCCCGTGTGCTGGTACCAGCTTCTATGAATTAAAATCCACCAGAGCGAGTAGGAGCTAATTCCGTTCATCCAGTCGGGCAGCCGTGTTTCGTCGCGAATGAGATCCAGGCTTTTGGGGACGATGTCTCCGCTTGCGGATCCAAACACGGTACTGATGGTCATCGTTTCAGGGTGCATGTCGCCAATCCATACGAGCCGATCGCGCTTAATGCCGTCCCAGAGATAGTCCTGCATATTCAGTTGAACGGTGTATGCGCCAGTTGCCCAGATGCGATTGAGCAGCTCGTCGCTGCATTTGAAGGATCCTAGATAAGGCATGTCGCGGTAGAGGAAGACGGCGCGCACCGCCTTTAGCGCGATCATCGCGCCAGGCTCGGTAACATCTATCCGCACAAATCGAAACCCGGTATTGCCAACCTCAACGGTGCCAAGCCAGGGAGCATAGCAAATCTGATCCCGCACGGCGTGGTCCGTCTGAGCGTTCTTGTCGCCTAGCTCCGCCATCGCTTCGCTGGCCGATTCGCCGAATCTCACACGCAACATTACGGTCTTGCCATGATTGTTTACCGATTTGGTATCGGAAACCGCGATCTGAACGCCGCCTGAAATCTCTTTTCCAAAATCCAAAAGAACGCCTGGAGTTTTGCCCTTGTTACGCATGATACAAACCGCAGGACTGCTGAGTGTCACCTGCCCGGATCCGCGAGGGATCAGCTTTTCTGGCGTCTCTACTTCCGCTTCTGGATCGGTGGAATGCCACAAAATGCGTGATGGAGAGATATAGTGTCGAACGCGCGGATCAACAACGGTTCGGCTTGCCTCGATCAACTCCGGCCGATCGGCCGCGACCGTCTGTTTTGCAGGCTGGGCTTTAGCACGCTGCATCATCATTATCTCCAATCCCAGAACGCCGAGTAGACATAATTTTAATAGATTCATGTTTAAGTTTCTGCTGTCATTTAAGTTGTTGTGCTGCACGTAGTTTGCAGCGCCGTGCCGCACTTCCCTTATCCGTTGCCCCTAATCCCTACTCAAAACTCCTCATCATCGTCCATAACATTGGGGTTGCGGCTTATTGTTACTCGCACCGAGTTCTCTACAAAGGTGGTAATGGCCAGCTCTTCTCGCAGAGCTTTTAACTGGATGTCGATTTCGCCTAGCTTCGCCTCAAGTTTTATTCTTTCGCTCGGAAACCTGGATCTATCCGCCTCGCGCAGAACAGCACGTTTACGTGTTTCGAGCGCGGAAATCATGGCTTGCAGTTCTGTTGCTCTGGGATTGTCGCCAAGTACCGACTCGATCGCGGTATTCTCATCCGGCATCTCTTCGTCATAACTATCTGGTTGCATCTAGGGCCGCTCCTGAAAGTTTCTATAACCTATTATGCGATGGAAAGCCGATCAAAATGCAAATCGTGCCGGTGGCTCACTCGCCTCCGGCACGATCAGCAGCAGTTCGATTATGGTTATAAGGGCTAGCGCAAAGGCGAGTTGACCAGAAGTTCGCTCAAATTGGCGAGTCCCAGTGGGACAGTCGATACCTTGCGTTTTATACGAGCGAGAGCATTGTCGACGGATTTCGTCTTACAATGGAGTTCAGTGGCAATTTCTCTATATGATTTGCCTATCTGGTATCCGGCTAGAACATTCCACTCGAAATCGGAAAGCACCTGCTGTAGCATCTCGTGGAGTACTTTGGTGTCTTCACCCTGGATTACCAGATCTTCTGGGTCCTGAGTTTCGGTGGCGGGGATGATGTCTGAAAGGTTCCAATCGGGGCCGGAGTCTTCGGAGGGGCTTTCTAAAGAGAGTGAGGTGTTGAGAGGCATCTGCTTCTGGCGCGTTGCGGTTTTAATTGCTGTAATTATGTGCCGCTGTATACACACCTTTGCAAATGCGGGGAACGAGATGGCCTTGTCACAGCGAAAATCCACAATTGCCTGCCAGAGCCCGATCATACCAACCTGCAAGAGGTCTTCTTTTTCGGCTCCGACAAGAAAATAGGATTTCACCTTTGTGCGGACAAGGTTGCGGTACTTGTATAGGAGGAACTCCGAAGCAGATTCGTCGCCCCTCTGAGCTCTGTCCACTATCTCCCGGTCGGCCAGATCAGCAAACTTTACGTGACTCTGGGGGAGATGGTGCTGCAGTTCACTAATCACCCTGGTTCCTCGATCCGTAGGATAATTTCGGCCTATCGCCAGGCTGCTCCTCCCTGGGAGCGCCACACTGTCTCGAAGGAGTGTTGCAGCGTTATGGGAAGCCATACCAACACTACTGTGTGCTGGCAGAACCGAAGCGCTTCGAGTCGTATTATACAGGATTCCTTCTTTGAATTCAACCCTGCAGACTTTTTTCGCGAAAAGTGTCCAGCTTCCTGACACTCGGATCATCTCAAAGTGGCAACAGTGTCAAATTTATATGATATTACGCGCATTTTTTGCTACAGAAAGCCATGTGTGTCATTTTAATTTAAATGTGATGAAACGGCCGAGGTACACTGTCG
The DNA here is from genome assembly GCA_903919615.1 of uncultured Chthonomonas sp. Lineage (GTDB taxonomy): Bacteria > Armatimonadota > Chthonomonadetes > Chthonomonadales > Chthonomonadaceae > CAIXIX01. The sequence continues at coordinate 91,745 of CAIXIX010000588.1, read as the reverse complement.
TAGTGTGTTGGGAACTCACATATTTCTAACCCAATCGCAGCCCAAAAAGGCATCCTATGTCCAGTAACTCTCAGCCTATTGCAACTGTTCGAGACCTGCGCAAGAGCTATGGCTCCCTTATCGCAGTCGATGGGGTTTCGTTCGATATTCAGGAGGGCGAAGTGTTCGGCCTTCTCGGCCCCAACGGCGCTGGCAAGACAACCACGATTAGCATTCTTTCCGGCATTCTTCCGCCAACATCCGGCGACGTCTCTGTCATAGGGCTTGATACGAAAACCGGTGGCGCGCCACTACGCATGGCGATCGGTGTGGTGCCTCAGGAACTCGCGATCTACCAGAAGCTTACCGGACGAGAGAACCTACAGTTCTTCGGCGAGCTATACGGCATTCAGGGAGCAGCGCTATCTGCAAGAGTGACCGAGATGCTGGAGATGGTTGGTCTTACAGAACGTGCCGACGACCGAGCCGCGGACTACTCTGGTGGTATGAAACGCCGACTAAACCTCGCCATTGGCCTCATGCACAACCCTCGGCTGCTACTGCTTGATGAGCCGACTGTCGGTGTTGATCCCCAGTCGCGAAATCATATATTCGAAGGTGTGCGGGCGCTAAATAAGAAGGGCCTTACCGTTCTCTATACAAGCCACTACATGGAAGAGGTTGAAGCGCTCTGCGATCGCGTTGGAATTATGGATCGAGGCAAGCTGATCGCCTGCGACACCGTTGCTGGGCTCATCGCTTCTCTTGGCGGCTCTGTTATCGAGGTTGGTGTGGACGCATCGGAGAAGCTCGATCAGGTTGCGGATCGACTTCGACAGATGCCGCTTATTAAAGAGGTTGAGCTAACTGCGGCCGAATCTGAAGAAAGCGAAACTCCCCGAGTGACGATATCCGTCAGAACCCAGCAGCCGAACCGTGTCCTCCCGCCACTTGTTTCGGAGCTTGCAGAGGTTCAAGCATCCATTCACTCTCTCAACGTGCGGGAACCGAATCTCGAAGATGTGTTCCTGACGCTTACCGGCAAGAATCTAAGAGATTAAGGAGACTAGCAGCGCAATGAGAATGTGGACTATCGCTCGCAAGGACCTATTAACTCTTCGCAGAGATCGATCGGCGCTTGTTTTCACCTTTGGAATGCCGATTATTCTCACGTTTGTTTTCGGCAGCATGTCTGGCGGTAAGGGAGACTCAGGGTCCGTACACGGGCTGAAGGTGCTGGTGGCCAATCAAGATTTCGGCGCGCGAGGAACAGAATCTATTGAGGCGATGGAGCATGCGGGTCTGAAAGCGATCTTCGAGACCGGTGGCAAAGAGGCCATCGAAAAGCGCATTGCGAAGGGCGATTTTGTGGTAGGCGTCGTAATTCCGCCTGATTTTTCGCAGCAGTTTGATGCTTCCCTTACGGATCATAACGCTCCGCATGCCGCGCTGGAGATGATTGTAGATCCTGCAGACACTCGCGTCTCCGGAATGATCCGAAGCGTTGTGGCGGGAGCGAATGAGAGACTGGTTGTCTCGAGCGTCGTGAAGCAATATCCGGATGCAGCGCTTGCTCTCCTCAACCGGCCCTCGGTCGATCTCAACGTGCTGAATGCGAAGAGCAGCGAACTAACCCCGGGTGACGTATTTCTGCCGGGTTTCATGGTCTACTTTGTGTTCTCGCTGGCTAATGGCGTAGCCGCTACGCTGCTGGGCGAACGCCAGGAAGGCACGCTCCGGCGGATGCTGATTTCGCCTGTTTCGCGTGCCCAGATTCTGGGTGGGAAGCTGCTCGCACGGTCGATACTTGGCCTGATTCAGACTGCCTTGCTAGTGGGCATCGGGGTGCAATGGCTGCATCTAAGCGTAGGGCAGGCGCCGATTGGAATTCTGGTTACCGCTGGAACAACGATCTTTGCGGCCTGCGGCCTCGGGATGCTGATGGCCACATTCGGGAAAACTATGGAGCAGATCCAGGGCATGACGACCATGTTTCTGCTCCTTCTCGGTTTCATTTCCGGCACGCTTATCCCGCGGGCGCTTCTGCCCGATTGGATGGTGAAGCTGAGCTACATCACGCCGCACGCATGGGCTCTAAACGCCTATCAGGATCTAATTCAGCGCCACCACACGCTCGTTTCAACGCTTCCGAACATCGCAGTCGTTGCTGCGTTCGGAATAGTGTTTTTCTCGTTTGCCCTGGCGCGATTCAAGTTTGAATAATAGTCGCTAGATGTGCGCCTTAACAAACGCCCAGGCCTGCTCGTCGAAGAAATCGTGACCGCCCTCGATCACGTGGGCCTCGAATCGATCCGAGATGCCTAGCTTCTTATAGTACTCTGCCGAGAAGGGCGCCTGAACGACCCCCGGATCGCGATGATCGGTATCATCCTTCGTTCCTGCCTGAATCTGCAATGCGCGAGGGCAGATTAATGCCGCAATATCAGCATCTTTGAAGAGCGTAAAGCGGTCTTTAAACTGGAAATCGCTTGGAATCGAGAGCTCATCCTTCTCGTAACGCCCCTCCTGAACTCCGTAGTAGCAGGCACAAACCGTTACTTTGATCCTGGTATCCACGGCAGGCGTCACGAGTGCGTAGTAGCCGCCGTAGGAAAGCCCAACCATTCCAACGCGTTTCGGATCGACCTCCGGCCGCTTCAGAAGCGTATCCAGGCTGCGCGTAATTTTCAGGATTTCAACAGCCGTGATGCTTGTGCCGATAAGCCGCATTCGGATATCGGTGCGGTTGCGGATATCTCCCGGATAGCCCTGGGCGTTGAACAGATGCTGCGGCGCGAACACCACATAGCCGCGTTTAACCGCTCCGCGAACCATGTCATGGTAGTTGGCGCCACCATGAAACAGCGCCACTTCGGGTGAGCCGCCGCCGCCATGCATCGATACTATAAGCGGCGCCTTGCCTTTTAGCCCCTTAGGGATAATGTAGATACCCTCCGCATGCACAGCAGGCAGCACCGAAATCTGCACCCGATAGTAGGTTCCAATGCTGTCTTCACCAAGCTTAACAAAAGACGGTGCGCCAGGATCGGGGTCTCCCGGAGGTGGGTATCCGATCGTGTCGCAAAAGGCTTGCCGGTACTGTCGAACCGATGCCGTAAAAGCAGACGGGGAGCTGTAGTCCGGATGCAGCAAAGCATCAAGCCGCTTTCGGCTGTTGCGCTGGCTAAGGATATACTGGTCCAGCTCTCTCGCCTGTTCGGTTCGAAGCGGATTAGAGGCGCTTACCTCCTCTTCGTAATAGCCCTTTTGCGTGGTCTGCGCGCGAATACCTGTGGAGCAGCAGGCGATTGCCAACGCTCCGAAGCAAACTGCGAGGGACGTTCTGGCGCTTATCATGGAGAGTTCTCGTTTCCGTATGGTGGTAGTGGTGGCGGGTATTTATGGGTGCAGGGTGCATATTCCTTTCCTCCAAGAATAATATCGACGAACGGCAACTGTGCGACAGACCAAGGGATACAATTTCTGCTTCGTTAAATAAGTCTCCAAGATCGGAAGTAGTTGGCTTAAGGCGACTCTAGAGGCGTGCTTGACGCCATGGTTAATGAACACCAGTGTGCCTGTGGTGCTAGAATTAAGCTGTCAGACGGTAGGGTCGATGCTTGCTGCGACCGCGATTTACGATGGCCAAACTCGTGCGGTGTTCGTTACGTGGAGGGAAAATGCCTGCAAAAGCGCTGCAGTGGTCTGAACCGGTTGCTTACAGCCGGGCTTTGTATCAGAAATCAGGACAGGGAGGAAACGCCGAACCTGCCATTCGTGCCATTGTCGTGTTTTTTGGCATTCTCGCGTTACGCTTCGTTTCCGGAATGCACCCATCGCCTGACGAGCATCCACCGGGCTGGATCGTAACTGTCGCCATTGCGCTGGCTGTAGCGCTCGTCTTCAGCTTCGTGCTTCCGCAGTTGATCTTGAGGATGCCTTCGGTCAACGTCATTGTCTCGCACAAAGGAATTAACCGTAATAGGCGTGAGGGAATGCTATTCCGATATTCGTTCTATCCATGGGACCAGATCGGCGCCTGCAGCTTTGGTACAAGCTCCTATCCGGAAGCGCCAGGTCAGGAGTTGCGCATCCACAATCTCACCGGCGTCGTTGTTGCAACGGCGGGCCTGAGTTCAAAGCCAAATGAGGCTGAGATCAGCACATTGATCCTGAGCTACGGCAAGCCGATTCTGCCTTCACAACAGGTGTCCGTCACCCACACATGATCAACAAATCTCGCACCAGGTTGACAGCGGCCGGATTTCTCTTGCTTGGCGTCCTTTTGTGCGGGCTTGTAATACGGCTGGCCGACGCATCTCTGACAGCGGCCGGGGCAAGGCGTCTGCCGTGTGCAGATGCGGAATACGTATGGGTCAACAGCGATCAAATAATCACCTTTTCGACAACTGAGGCGATCTACAAGAAAAAGGTGGGGCGTGGTTATTCTGACGATGTTGTTAAGGCAACGATGGACGCTGAGCGGACTGACATCAAATCGGGATCGCGCATTTCGTTGATCGAATTCGACAAACTCTTTCCGGCCGAAACACCCGGTGATTTTCAGCGGTGGAGTGTCTCACCAAATGGTACTCGGCTGCTATTCTCCGATAAGACATCGGATCAAGACTACTACCATCCAGGTGCGCCACAGACAGTATGGACTTTTGACACGGGGCTGGCGATCCGCGTCGACCCGGACGTGTACGCGGGCATCAGCTACTCATGTGATTATGCATTGTGGACGCCGAATAATGGGCTGCTAATACTCGAGAGCCATGACGGTGCCCTGAAGACGGCGCTTTACAACATGGAGGCTAGGGATGATTCGACGGTCGCAGTTGCAGTGGAAGGATCCGCGAGAACGCCGATTGGCATGACTCCAGACGGACGCCTGGTGAGCTCGGATTATGCTGCCGAGCATGCCACCGGCATCACAATCTTCGTACAGGGAGTTTGGAACTCTCAGGCTCCTCTGAGCAAGCATGTGCCTGCATTGCCATCTGGTGCCCTTGTGAAGGAGATCGCGCTTTCACCCAATGGCAGTCGCCTAGCCTGGACCGTAAGCCGAACTTACGCGTCACCTATCTACAGATACATCAAGAAATTCGCGCCGAAATTGGCCGCCAAGTTCGCTCCAAAGCCCGTTGTTTCCGTGTATGTGAGCAGCCTGGACTGCAAAATGATGCGGCTGTTGGGCATGGAGGAGAACCCTCCAAATGTGCCAGCCGAAGAGGTGCGCAGCGTCCGCTGGCGACCAGACGGTAAGAGCATCAGCTACCGATGGCGACATGGGATTTACATGGTACAGGTAAATTAAAGCCGCATTTTTTCACGCATCGAACCGCCTTGTATGAACACAACGAGCCTGGAGCCCGCGTGTCCCCACGCGGAATTCGTTTCCTACTGCATCAATCTTTTTGCTCCCCAATCACCGTCTCCGCTATGTCTCCCCGATACTTCATCAAGTTTCCTGCACCACGCACCGTCCAGTTCCCCCGCAAATGCCCCGCCTGCGTTTCGAATGGGCCGATGCGTGCAGTTTCACCCGGTGCCAGGTAAGACTTAAAGCATTGAACACAATTTGATCTTTGCGCAGACGCCTTAATTTGCTGCCGGCCAGCATCACTATAGAGTGTTTGAACGGAATCAAATCCGCCGGGTTCTACCGTATCTATTCCCACTGAGTCGAAATTAAGGCTGACCATCACGGCATCCTTTGCAATGTACGTTCCAGCATCTCCGACATTCGATACGGTAATCGTTACGTCATGTGGGACGCGCTTCACCTTCCTGTTAGATTCTACAACCTCCCAGGGAGCGGCAGTACTCGAAATGGTCACCTTTAAGTTTGGCCGTGCTTTGCGGCCAGCCAGGGCTGCTGCGATGGTCTGGAAAGGCAGCGTCGAAGGTTCTCCGAACTCGGGATAGCGAAACAGGATAATGCCCCTGCAGTTACGAGGTCGGTTTGCGGCTAAGGCAGCGAGGTGGCTGCGCAATAGCTCTGCAGTAGGCAGGTCGTACAACAGATGATATCCGAGCCCGTGGCCCTCTTCGTCCGCTCGGATTGCCTTGAAGTCGAAGATATCTTCGCCTATGTAGGAAGCTGGCAAGGCCGGCTCACCACTCCGATCGACGCCGAATGATCTCACAAGAGTTAGCGCATTTTGATGCATCGCGCTAAGAATTCCGATATCGTGATACATGCCCAGCAGGCTGCCTCGCTCATTGTAGAGAAGGGCATGCCCGTACGCCGGTATGCCTGCGTAAAAGGGATAGTCGTGGGATCCGGCTGCTCGCAATCCGTGTTCGAGCAGGCTAAGCCGTGAAATTGTCGCCCCAGAATCCAGCGTCTTTGGAATCTCCGACTCATAGTACTGGGGGGCAAGAAAACCGACCTGTTTCATCAGTAATTCTATATTTTTACTGGTGTACCACGTAGGCAGGGCCGTCGCAGAAAGCGCGACTCCAGGCTTCAGTGCCGGTCGGAGACGCCGCATCAACTCGCCATAACGCCCCAGCAGCCGGGTGGGACAGTCAAAATCCAACTGTACACCGATGATGCTGACACTATGTTGTTCGGCTTCTGCACTCACCTTAGAAATGCCTGAGGCAACGGACGAGGCAACGGTCTCAATCGGTAGCTTTTCGAACTCTTTGATTAGTGTCGCATCGAAGTGAAATACGAGGTGGACGCCAAGCGTGGATGGCGCTGCCTCCCACTGCTGTGGCATGATCATATGCACGGAACCATGCTGAGATCGAAAGGTGCCCGCAAGTACGAAAAGCTGTTTTACGCCGATCGACTGAAGCTGCGCAGCCTCGGCCGCGTCAATATGGTAGGGAGTATGCCAGTACCACATCGACACCTCTAACGGCTTCAAAGGCAGATGAGCCTTGCGCCAGAGGATACCAGTCCAAGCCAGCGCCAATATGAGGACAAGTGTTACAGCCGTTACGATAGGCCGGGTGTCCATTTTTTCCCTCTGCACGCTTGTTTTAAACATGAATCAGCATTCGCAGCCGAAGCTCGACGACAACCGAAGGAGCAAATAGTCCCCTCCCCGCGAGCTTGCGAGCAAATGACGGGGTGTTCTCTGTCGCGCCCGAAGAATGAGGGTCCGAGTGATAGAGCTAGGTTGGGGAGGGGGATAAAATATGTTCATTCTTCGATCGCCTGGAGTGAAATTTCTGTACAGGGCCATAACCAGAAGCTATTCGTGGTGGATTGACTAATGAATCACGGCTAGACTCTTCCTGCGACTGGCTTAGTGATGCTTCTGAACAACACGGGTTCTCCACACCCTTAAAGGACTCTACACATTATTCGCAGAACTCCGTTTCGTCACCTCCTAACCCACTGAAAGCGCAGGATGGCATTGACTTCATCCACACGAAGTTTAGCAGCATTCTCGATTGCATTCGTGCTCGCCTGTTTGCCGGTGCGAACCGCAATGGCTTGCTACGGTGAAAACCTTGCCTCTGTGCACTTTCACTCCTACGAGCCAGACTTCGGAACCCCGATAAGGCGAACGCCAACGGGCTTTTGGGATAGCGGCCTCTGGAACAGAAGTGATAGATACGCTTTCGATCGGAAGCGCGATCGGTATCCCGATCGCTGCTATGCCGCAATCGAATCCGCGCGCATAGACTCCAACTACCGTTATGAAGACGGCGACTCTGAGCTCAAGAAGAGGTTCTCGGTCCTCTATAACAACGCCAAGGTGCAGGTTCAGACCGCTCATTGGAGACGGGCTCGCCAGATATACCTGACTATACAGGCGAAGAAGGGCAGATGGACAGGTGAGCTACGCGACCGCGTCGACTTACTGACCTCCGTGCTGGCGATGCGGCATGTTACACCCTCCCAAATCACCGCTGTTAAGCAGTATAACGGCGCAATTGATCAGGGACTAACAGGTAACTGGAAGCTTTCCAATAAGATATTGAGCGGTTTGAGCGGAGCTGCTGGCGCCACATTCTTGAAGGATCGCATTTGCTACAGGCAAGCCTGCAATGCATACGAGGCAAACAACTCAGCCGAGGCCATTGGGCTGTTTCAGAAATGTGCGAACGGCTATCCACACTCGCCTATGCGCGAATCGGCTTTCATCATGATCGCCAGAGAGAGCATTCTGCAGGACTGGCCGAGCCAGAAGATGCTGGAGATGGGCCAGGCGGCGATTCGGCAGCTTCTCAGTTCCTATCCGCATACGCGGTTTTATCTATCCACATTGGGCCTAAGAGCCAGAGTACATTTTCTGCAGAAACGGTACAGTGACGCGCTGTGGTGCTACTACCAGCTAGGAGACCTCGAGTCTGTGCTCGAGGTCGACAAGACACTACCCAACGGACTAACCGGCGACGGAGCAGTAATCCTTATGGAAGCGTACCTGCGTCGCATCCGTGACGACGCTCCAGCGGATCCAGATGCCGATGCTCGAAATGTTCGGCAGATAAATAAGCTTCGCAGCCGGTTGTCTCTCAGCCTCATTCATAGATTTAGTGAGGACCTAAAGAGCTCTCCGTCGCTCCTTGTCGCGTACATTTACTACAGGCTCTACTACACAAATACACGCTTTCAAGATCTGGCTAATCTCTCAGATATGGCGCGATCGGCGCTGAAACGGAGCCCGTACACTGCCATGAGCCCAATGGTTGAAGTTCGGCTTGCGGAAGCGGAGTATCAGCAGCGTCACTACGCGCAGTGCATAGAATGGACATCGCGAGCGCTGAAAACCAAATCCGACTATGACAGAGCGCTGTTCATGCGCGCATCCGCTGAAGCAAAATCGCACCATGCTTCTGCCGCGCATGCAGACCTTGTAAAGGCGATGAACGTCAGTACGGATAATGCGATTCGCCAGAGCGCGAGGCAATTGCTCGCTCTTGTCTGCGAAGAGCTGGGACATCTTGCGGAAGCGCTTGACCAGTATAATGCGCTTGGTTATTCTATCGACATCGCCTATCTGCTCGATGTACGAATGAGCCCGCATCAGATTGAAGCCTGTCTGCGCGCTTTCCGGGATGATAGGGTGGATGCAACGTTGGGTTTCGACTATCCACCCAACAAATCCATTAAGATTTCGTACACTCGCAGGCAGATGTTGACGTATGCGCTTGGTATTCGTTATATGAGGCTCGAGAGATGGCGCGATGCCGAGCGATGTTTCGCCAGCCTGCCAGCAGATTTGCTAAACGCCTTTGATGTTGAGAGGCGCGAACATACCGACGATCCCTGCCCGGGAGTTGTGAAGGCGGTGAGGGAACTTGCCCGTCTCAAAGGCGCAATTGGCCGATCTCATGGATACGAAGCGAGAGCAGCGGCGGCCTATCGTTATGCCTCCTATTATCACAACAACAGCGATCTGCTTCTGTACAATGTGATGCTCTGGAAAGGCGAGCGCGTTGTGAATTTCGAGATCTTCTGGAATACACGTGCTCAGTCGGACGCGGACACCTTTGCAATTCGAAACTACATGAAAGAGCACGATGTCTTTCTGCGTAGCCGTGAGCTTTGTCTCGATATCGCGGCACATTTCCCGAACTCAAAGATTGCCCCGAACGCTATCTACCGGGCGGCGTGCGCATCCTATCGGGTAGGGGCGCTTTCGTGGTGGTTTCAGCGCAACACTGCCGGGTTTCGGTATAAGCCCGCTGGAGAGCCGGCGGCGCTTATGAACCGGCTCGTCAACCACTACCCGAAAAGCAGTCTGGTTGCTTCCGCCAGCAAGTATGGCCGAGTATTTGCAATGGACTCGCGCCGCGCCACCTGGCCGCATTACGCTGCCGAATATCGACAGCGAGGACGCCCCACGGATGATAAGATCAAAACAGAAGTGGTCGATGCAGAGCGATTGCTGGCGATGCAGTAGAAGGGTCTCAAATGAAGCTTCGTGACGGGGTCGTATTGTTCTCGATCGATGGTATGCGGCCGGATGGCATGATGCAGGCGCACACGCCTGTGATAGATCGCCTGATGGCGGAAGGCGCGTACACGTTAACGGCTCAGTCCGTGATGCCTTCGGTTACCCTGCCGTGCCACACATCGATGCTGCGCGGGGTAGATGTTACACGACATGGAATCACCTCGAACGACTTCCAGCCACTAGCGCGGCCGGTACCCAGTGTGATCGATAGCGCGCATCTAGCAGGGCTTCGAACCGGCTTCTTCTTTAACTGGGGGCAGTTGCGGGATCTCTGCGCTCCAAACCGTCTCGATGTCTCCTACTGTTACAACGATGCGTATCGGCCCGAGGGCGACTGGAAAGTAGCGCGTTCGGCTGCGGAACATCTGCTTGAAGAGGATTTCGATCTGCTCTTTGTCTATCTCGGATACACCGATGAGTGCGGCCATGAGCATGGATGGATGTCACCGCAATATCTGGATGCGATCGCCAATGCGGATGCCTGTGTGGGGCATGTTCTAGAGGCCTGCAGCAAGACGGGACGCGAGCGCAATGTGCTGCTGTTAAGCGATCATGGCGGCCACGGCCGATCACATGGCACCGAGTGCGACGAGGACATGAACATCCCCTGGGTGATGCACGGTCCAGAGATCAAACCCGGGCCGATCACCACGCAACCCGTGCTCTACGATGCCTGCACCACGCTCGCCCATCTCCTCGGCATCACTGCCGACCGCTACTGGGATGGGCGAGTGATTCACGAAGCGCTGCGGACGTGAATTCCCTCTCCACGCCGAATACCACGCTTCGGAGCATTCAACCATTAATCCCGTGGAGAGGGACCGAGGGTGAGGCCGGTATTTCCACGCTCACAACAGCACAAACCTGACAGGTTACGAACGAGCGGCGACCGTTATTTCGAAAGGAGCGAAGACGGCCTGTAAACCGCAAGCCGACATGATGCGTGACACGGGGCGATTCTGCGTGGGAGGCAGAAATTGTACTCGTCGAACCTCACCTAACCCAATCCAACGGAGAATTATCATGAACAAACTTGCCCGATTCGCAACAATCATCGTCTCCACACTGGCGCTTGCAGGTTGCGCTAAGACAGCCAGTCACAGCATCGTCGGAACGTGGGATATCAAAGGCGGGCCCGGCCAGGCAACCATGACGCTTTCGGCCGATGGTAATTTCAAGACGGAAGCCAGCATGCCCGGAAGCAGCTCAACTGTCACGGGCCAGTATAAGTACGAAGGCGACCAGTTAACGCTGCGCACCAATCAGCAGCGCACGGCGACGATCAAATGGAGTACAGAAGACGAGATGGTAATGACCGGCGACGACGGCAAAGCGATGACCCTTGCTCGCAAGAAGTGAAAGGCTAAGCGATCTCCACCGCTTAGAATTCTTATATATCCGCCACACGTCGCTATGTATGACACAGTTTGCAAGATTGTAATATTTGTGCAACCATATGGTGACTCTGGCCGTATTTACACGTGAGAGTCGGTTTTACAGGCGTTAAGAGCGCAACAACCTCACCTGCGAAGCACAAAACGCATAGCAGTTGGAAATCAGTGGAGACAGGAAATGAGTTCGAGCAATACTATCAACAGTGAGTTTGGTTCCGGGGACGTCGTTGAACCCGGTGAATATATCGACATCGAAACTGGCGCGCGCATTCACGTTCGTGAGCGTGATGAGCTTCCCGTCGGTCGCAAAGTGATCCAGTACACCAGACGGTTTAGAAGGGTTAGCGGACATACGCAAGATATGTGCGAATCCGCCGCCTAGATTCGAATTGTTTGAATGGTAATTAAATGGCGCCTGCAGATGGAAACAGTCCTCTGCAGGCGTCTTTGCGTGCCACTCTTCCGCTTATGCGACGATGTCCTTGAGGATCATCGATGGCTCCACGCCGCTAAGCCGGGCATCGAGACCAAGAAACTTGACCGTGAACGTCTCGTGATTGATACCGCAGAGGTAGAGCAGCGTCGCATGAAGATCATGCATTGAGACGACATTCTCCACCGAGTTATAGCCTAGCTCGTCGGTTGAGCCATAAGTGAGGCCGGGCTTGATGCCTCCTCCGGCCATCCAGAGGGAGAAGGATCGGATGTGATGATCTCGCCCCGTTCCCTGCCCCATTGGAGTGCGGCCAAACTCACCGCCCCAGATCACAAGCGTGTCGTCCAGCATGCCTCGCTGCTTTAGGTCCGTTACCAGCGCGGCGCTGGCGCGGTCGGTCTCCTCCGCCGCCACTGGCATCGCGTGCTCGATATCCCCATGGTGATCCCAACCGCGATGATAGAGCTGAACAAATCGTGCGCCGCGCTCAACAAGCCGCCTTGCCAGCAGGCAGTTAGACGCGAACGTTCCGTCGCCCGCCTTTTTCACACCGTACATATCCAGCACCGATTGCGGCTCTTTAGACATATCGGTGAGATCGGGAATGCTGCTCTGCATCCGGAATGCCAGCTCGTACTGTGCGATTCGGGTTTGAAGCTCGGGATCGACCCGCTCTGAAGCGAGCATTCCGTTCAGCCGCTTGATCTCGTCGACCACAATTCTCTGCGTGCTCTGGCACACCCCCTCCGGGTTGCCAACAAAGTGGACCGCATCGCCCTTAGTCTGGAACTGCACGCCCTGAAACTTACCCGGCAGAAATCCGCTCGACCACTGCTTCGCGGAGACCGGCTGTGCACCGCCTCGCCCTACCGAGATCATGACAACATAGCCGGGCAGGTTCTCCGAAGCGGAGCCAAGGCCGTAGAGCAGCCACGAGCCCATGCTGGGTCGGCCCTTGAGGATCGAGCCAGAGTTCATAAACGCCTGCGCCGGGTCGTGATTGATCTGCTCTGTAACCATCGAGCGTACGATGCAGATATCGTCAGCGATTCCGCCGATATGCGGGAAGTAGTTCGAGATCTCCTGGCCGGATTTGCCCCACTTCTTAAAGGTCGCCTTCGAGCCGAAGCAGAGCAGCTGAGATCCTTGGAGCTGTGCTAACTGCTGGCCTTTTGTAAGTGAGACAGGGAAGGGCTTGCCGTGAAGTTCGTTGAGTTTGGGTTTGTAATCTAGCGTTTCGTAGGCGCTGGGCCCACCAGCCATCGAGAGGTGAATGATACGTTTGGCACGGACGGGATACTGCGGCTTGAGGATTACGCCTTTAGAGTCCCACTTCGCCTGATGAACATCGGCCCGTGCTGCGCTCCCGCTCATTGCGCCAAGCGCGATGCCCCCCAGCCCATAGGCAGACTGCTCAAGAAACGAGCGTCTGCTTATTCTGCGCGCAAACTCCCCTTCAGATTCCAGCATCGTATTCCCTCTACTCATGCTCTCCACTCCCAATTCCAGGCATTGCATTGACCGGTGGTTGCGCTGCTTGGAGCGCGTGAATTTTCTCCCTCTCCCCGCTTGCGTGGAAGAGGGTCGGGGTGAGGGCTGGTTTGCACAGCCCCTCTAGATCCGGATCGTCACTGCGCCCATTAGCAGTTCGCATGCCGAATCTAAACATCAACAATAGTCATCCAGTTGTCACGTCTAGCTTTTGTTGACGGCAATGTTATCCATAGAGGGCGCGGCAAGCAGCGCCCCTTCACGCCACCGCAATGTGGTTTGCAGCAACATTAGCGTCTGCTTCACCATCAATCCGGCAGGCGACATGTCAGTCAAAAAACCGGGTTCACTGCGCACGCCGAGCGAAGCGAGGACCGAGTGCGTCGGGCTAAAACCTAACACCGAAAACCTAGTATCTAACGATCGTCTCATGCAGGTTCAGCACAACTCTGCACACATTCGCCCAGGCAGCGAGCTCTTCGTTAGAAACGGACGTTGAAGGCGCTGGCGCGTTGCCGATGTGCAGGAAAGCGGCCGCATCGGCTGGCCGCTCATGGTACGCAGTGCGCATCTGCTTCAGGAAGGTTAACAGTGACGCCTGCTCGTTTGCGCGCGGCGACCGGCACAGTGCGCGCTGGAAGAGCGTCTCAACCCGCACGGCATCGGAGATGTTTTTCGTTGCTAGCTCCGTGCCAAGAACGCGCGCCGCCTCGGTAAACTCGGGGTCGTTCAGCAGCGTGAGCGCCTGCTGAGGTGTGTTGGCATTGGTGCGCGTGGCAGTGCAGTCTTCGCGAGAAGGCGCATCAAAGTTAGCGAGCATCGGGTGCAGGAAGGTCCGCTGCCAGTGCATGTACAGGCCGCGCCGATACTGGCGGTCGTCACCGCTCGCAATCCAGTCTCGATCCGGGAACTGAATATTCGCGTAGTAGCCCGCAGGCTGATACGGGAAGCAGGGTGGACCCCCAAGATCCGAATTCAGCATGCCTGCGATAGTGAGCGCATTGTCTCGCACGAGCTCTGCCTCCAGGCGTCTGGGATTCTGGCTGGAGAGGAGCCGATTGGCAGGATCGATATCCTTTAGCTCTGGCCGCAGTTTCGATTCCTGCCGGTAGGTGGATGACGTGACGATAAGGCGAACCATGTGCTTCATGTCCCACCCGGAGGAGCGGAACTCGGTGGCTAGCCAGTCCAGAAGTTCCGGATGCGTCGGCCATTCGCCCTGCGCGCCCAGATCCTCCACCTGGGCGCTAATCGCAGTGCCGAAAAAGAGCCGCCAGTACCGGTTGACCATGGCACGCGCGGTAATCGGGTTCTCGTCGGACACGATCCACTTTGCCAGATCGAGCCTCGTGAGCCTTCGGCCCTTGGGCGCAGTTTCATGCGGTAGATAGCTGGGAAGGGTTGGCTCAACAATTGCGCCGCTCTCATCCTGCCAGTTGCCGCGTGCCAGAATGCGAGTTACAAGTGGCTCCTTACGCGCCTCTGCAACCATGACGGGCGTGCGGCCCTCGCGGCATTCGAAAATATCCGCCTCAATCGCTTTGTAGCGCGCAAAAGCGTTTGGGCTCCAGGCAGTGCCCTCAAGAAATTGGGTAATCGGGGCAGACAAGCTTGGCACAATGCTGCTGAGACTGGCAGTTTTCAGTCCGCCGCTTTGCATAACTATGAGCGCCGTTTTCAAAACATCTGTAATCGCAGGCACACCAGGACGTTCTGGGACGAAGGGTGATAAAGATACCCGCACGCAGCCCGCCTGAATGCGAGGGAGCGAGATCTCGACTGTATCAGTCTCGCCCAGTGCGATGGGCGTATCGGGATACCAGACGGCAACTTGTGTGCTCTTGCTGTTTTCTTTAGATGCTCGCCATCCACCCTTCAAATTGGCTACCTCGTGGCCAGAGTTATATTCCGGCTCGGAGAAATTGGCGGTGGCGAAGCGGAAGGCTACGGGAACCATCTGATCGCCAGCGTGGACGACGGCTGCCGCGATACCAACTCGAGCCGACATGAGGCCTTTGCGGTATACCGTATCGCCATTCTCTGTGCGAGGCAGGATCTCTACTCTAACGGATGCGAGATAGGGCGATTCGGGCTTGAGCGTGAGCGTGATGTCGCCGGGTGAGCTGTCGGTGAGCAGAATGCTGCCATTGGGCTGAATGGCGAATCCGGGTCGGGCCGCCTTCTCATCGAATTCGCCTTTTGAGTTGCGCCCGTTCGCAGCAACTTTCGGAATAGGCGTCTCCCAGCTATCCGGGTGCTGCTTCACAAACGTGCCGCAGGCGCCGATCCAGGCATTAAACCTGTCTCGATCCTGCTGGGCAGCAGTTAGTAGAGCATGTGCTGCGATCTCTCCAATAGCAGCCCTCTGCTTCGCGATCCTCTGCTGCAGGTAAGCGCTGTTTACTTTAATCTCGGGCGGGAACGGATAGTCGTTGTTGTATCCGCGCAGATCGGGGTTGGGAGTGTAGCCATAATCGGCATAGATGCCCCACTGTTTCAGGTCTGCAAAGAAGCTGCCCAAACTGTAGAAATCGCGTGTGGTGATGGGGTCGAACTTATGATCGTGGCACTCGGCGCAGGCGAAGGTTGAACCAAAGAACGTCATGCCGACGGTGCGCACACGATCTGCGGCAGACTTAGCCAGATACTCTTTATCCTGCGCCCCGCCTTCCCGGGTGACCATGTTCAGGCGGTTAAAACATGTGGCCGTGAGCTGTTCTGGGGTTGGGTTGGGGAGCAGATCGCCGGCAAGCTGTTCGATGGTGAACTTATCGAAGGGCTTGTTCTTGTTGAACGAATCGATCACATAGTCGCGATAGGGCCAGGAGTTCATATTCTGATCGCCATGAAACCCAACGGTATCGGCATAGCGTGCCATGTCGAGCCAGGGAACCGCCATTCTCTCTCCGTAATGCGGCGACATCATAAGGCGATCAACGAGATGGTTGTAGGCATCGGGAGACTTGTCTGCAAGAAACGCAGAAACTTCGCGAGGAGTTGGCGGCAGGCCAATAAGGTCGAGAGAAAGGCGACGAATAAGGGTCCGGCGATCGGCCTCTTTGGAGGGCGTTATCTTCTTGCTGTTCAACTTCTCGAGGATATAACTATCGATCGGGCTGCGGACCGTGAAGAGGCTTGTCGAGGTGATCTTCGGAACAGCAGGGCGGCGAAGCGGGCCATAGGCCCAGTAGGGCTGAAACGGGGCGCCCTGTTTAACCCAATCGGTTAGCAGTTTTTTCTGAGTGGCATTAAGAGTCTTGTGCGTGGTTACAGGCGGCATAATGGGACCGCCGGAGCCGTTGATACGCGCGACAAGCGCACTCTTCTCCGGGTGACCGGGCACGACCGCGCCGGTGGTTAGCGCTGACGAT
Source organism: uncultured Chthonomonas sp. (assembly GCA_903919615.1). Lineage (GTDB taxonomy): Bacteria > Armatimonadota > Chthonomonadetes > Chthonomonadales > Chthonomonadaceae > CAIXIX01. The sequence continues at coordinate 75,145 of CAIXIX010000588.1, read as the reverse complement.
TTATCGTCCAGTCTCAGTCCGCCCTGCCGTGCGGCCTTGTTCGGGCCATGGCAGGCGAAGCAGTTATCCGATAGGATTGGGCGAATATCGCGGTTGAACTCCAGCTTCGCAGAAGCCGGGTGTTGCTGACCCTGCGCGGCCGCAGCGGCTACGAGCGATAAGGCAAGAAATGCAAGGTCCCTGAAACTTGCGCCGCTTTGTGTATGCGCCATTCTCTACACCATCCCCCAACAATTTAGATCATGTTGCGGACTAATAGCGCATTAGCGCGCGCATTTCCTCCTAACGTCGGCGTCTCGCGCACAGCCAATGTGTGACACAGTTGCTACTTTCTCATTACTCTCCTGGAAGTCTCGCCTACATCCGGAGGCGCGCATCAATCCCTCCCCTCCGCGGACTTATCTTGGTTAACAGCGCGCAGGCAGATAGAGTCTACGACCGGTAGGCGCGCATGGCCCCTCTCCACGGGAAAAAGAGAAATCAGTTCGGTGAAGCTTCCGGCGAGTGGAGCCCTATTCGCTTGTTCAAGGGTCCCACCGGTCCCATACGTCCCGCCCATCAGCCAGTTTGCATATCGGATTCCACAAAAAGCTCGGCCAGACGACGTATTTGTGCAACAGACTGTTGCACAATTGGAGTAATCACATTGAGTCATGTAGTCGGCAAATCGCCCGTCCGGGCGAGTGCGACGACAGTTGGGCGGATTAGCGAAAAGTCCAATCATGTTCGAAATAGTTCATACCTGTACAGAATGGTGGGATGCTCCACGCTGTGGCATTGCAGACTACGAGGGCGTGCAACATCTGTTTGTGTCGGAGTCGGTCGACTACTACGGTCAAAAAGACGATACGTTTCTGCTATCGCCAGTGGATGCGGAAACCTTCCAACTGGCGCTTGTAGACTGGGGGATCTGGCGGCGATGGCAAACTGCTTTTCCCCAGAGGCGAACATCGCAGCAGACACATCCAGCCTTGGCCGAAGACAGAGCTAGGCATGAGGAGTTAAAGCAATTGTTGGATGCGCGCCTGATCGTTGACAAGACAACTGCTATACGCAAGGCAGCAAAGTATCGACGACGCCGGGATCCGACCTCGAGCGGGTTTAGCTTAAGCCCGCAGGAAGTGCAGTGGGGTGATGTTGAGGTGAAGGGGTAAGGAGCACGAAAAGATGTTGGCTTTCAGGCGTTAGGTGACAGGACACTTTGCCTGCCATGCGGGCATCAGAGGCACCGGCAAGGTTTCCTAATCCAACAACCTGAGATAGTTGTTGGATTAGGTGTCCGCATCGTAGAAACGCCAGATTGGGCGACGCTAGTTGCCTAACGGGTTTTTCGTAGGCGAGTGCGGCCGAGGAAACCAGCTCCTGTAGCGCTCAACCCGATGAGAAGAGCAACTGAGCCAGGTTCAGGAGTGCTGGAGGGAGTGGTGTGTGGCGTTACACTCACATTGTCAAGCAGAAACGTGTCACCAGTGAAGTCGGCCCAGAACTCTAGATTGTCGCTGTTTGTAGTGGCAGTATAGGTAAAGTTGTGCACTCCATCTTGCGCGCCGAACCCTTCGTAGATTGGAAAACCTCCGGTCCCAAGGTATACTCGAAGGTCTACAAATTGGCTGGTGCCTTGAAGATTGAAACTGACGTCGTAGTCCGCTGCTGTCGTTGTGGCCAATGTCTGCGTCAGCGTGTCAGTGAACGCATTGCCCTGAGCGAAATAGGCTGCAGATGAACCCGTAATTCCTGGAGTACCTACTGTGACAGGGCCGACTGTCGCCCAACCAGTTAGATCTCCAGTTTCGAAACCGGGATTTTGAACGAGGTTTTGGCCATGGGCCATAGATGTTGCGCCAACGAACAGTGCAGCAAGGCATAGCTTTCTGAGATGCATTAGCAATATCCTTCCATTGCAAAGTATAGAGGTGTTTCCAGGCAGCTGCGGATACGCCGCACTTGCCACTTCCACCAGTATAATTGGCATCTCCGTAAGAACTCTGAAATAACTCCGAAGCATTTCCGAAGAGGTTATTTACGCATGCCGGGCAACAAGCAATGAACCATTTTGGTCCTTACCGCATGAGATTGCTCGCTCCATGATCGGCTTGGAACCAGCCTTTGAGCAGAATGGGATGTGTGAAGGTTGAATAGATGACTGGCTGCATACATATTGAGCTGTTGGGCGGACCACGCATGGCAGGTGCAGACGGAGAAGCAATTCAGATCCCCGCCAACAAGGCGGGTGCACTGGTGGCTTATCTGGCTTTGTATCCGCGTGCTCATCCGCGCGAACAACTGGTTGAAATCTTCTGGTCGCATCTGGATGAAGGCGCTGGTCGAGATAACCTTAGTACCACCCTTGCCAGCTTGCGTCGTCTATTCAACTCGCTAGGTGAGGTTGGTACAAACATTGTAATGGCGGACCGTCATACAATATCGCTCAACACAGGTGCCTTTACAACAGATGTCAGTGAGTTCGAAAAACGGATCCGCCTGGCCGGCCAGACACAGGCGCACGCGCATCGCCGAACTCTACTGGATCAGGCGAGGGAGCTCTACACGGCTGAGCTGCTGCCTGGAATATATGCCGATTGGGCAGTCGAAGCGCGCGCACAGCTAGCGTTGACGTATTCCGCCGCCCTATCCATGCTGGTTGATTCTTGCGAGCAACTGGGGGATCTGCCATCTGCGCTGCATGCGGCTAACTGCGCCATCGCAGTCGATTGTTACGACGAAGCTGCATGTGCGGCAAAGATGCGAATACTCGCCGGTATGGGTCGGACTGCAGAAGCATTGGAGTCAATGCAAGTTCTATCCAGACGACTTCTAGCGGATCTGAACCTCGCTCCTAGACCTATCGTTTCGGACCTGGTGCAGCGCATTCGCCAGGATCCGGGCTCCTTTCAACATCAGGTATCCACGCCAATCGACCTGCCCCGTGGTGCAGAAGTCCAGCGTGATGCTGCGGTTGAACAGCGCAGCACTACTGCCACTAGTTCACCTCGATCAGCATTGCCTCTCTGCCTAACTCAGTTCTTTGGGCGAAAGATCGAGATTGAGCGAATCACGGTGCTCCTGTCTCCAATTGCAAAGCCTGCGCTGCGGCTTCTCACTTTAACTGGGCCCGGAGGTGTTGGTAAGACGCGGATGTCGATAGAAGTCGCTGAACGACTTGCCGGTGTCTTCCCAGGAGGCGTCCGATATGTTGGCCTGGCGGATATTTCGCATCCACGCTTGCTTCCCTTTGCGCTGGCCGGGGCACTAAATTTAACAGTGGAACCTGGCATCAATGTGATGGACTTAATCGCTCGTGCACTTGGTTCTGCGCCAACATTACTGGTACTGGATAACTACGAGCAACTTCTAAAGCAGGACGTAAGCGACGCCATTGAGAGTGATGGTCGACCCGTTAACGGCGCAGCATTTGTACGTGCTCTATTGGAGTGCGCGCCAGCTCTCACTTGCCTGATTACTTCTCGCCGCTCGCTTTGCTTGAATGGCGAACGCGAATTCGCTATCTCACCACTTTCCGTGCCGTCGCAGCACCAAAATATTAATAATCTTCAGGCACTCGATTGCGTAGCACTTTACGTAGACAGGGCACAGGCAGTAAAGCCGGATTTTGAGCTCACTGCAGGCAACGCTGAACATGTTGCTGCGCTGTGCCGACGGCTGGAAGGCTTGCCGCTCGCAATCGAGATGGCTGCAGCGTGGGCACGAACCGTTCCTCCGGCGCGTATGCGAGCACAGTTGGAGCAACATCTCGCGGGGCTTAGCGGTCGACACCAGGACCTGGCGCCTCGTCACCGATGCCTTCGAGCCACAATGGAGTGGAGCTACAATCTGCTCACACCACCACAACAGGCGTTCTTTACTGCTCTCTCAGTCTTTCATGGCGGTTGGACTGTCGAGGCCGCAGCCGCAATCTGTCTGCGCGATGGTGATAATTCTCAGGAATTGACAGCCGCGGCAGGATCGCTTCTGATCGAGTTACAGGAACAATCGCTGCCATGTTGCGATGATATCGATGGCGAACCGCGCTTTAGACTGCTTGAAACGCTGCGCGAATTCGCCTGGGAGCAGATAGACTACAACTCGAGATGCACCCTTCAGGACCTTCACGCTACCTATTATCAGGTGCACCTAAATCGCCTCCGCATTCTTTGTGAGCCCTCTCAGCCACGTGAGGCACACGAAATAGCGAAAAACCTCGATATGCTGGAACGCGAGCGCGAAAATCTGCGAGCCGCATTGCGCCACACTTTTTCCGCCGGCGACATAATGACGGGGCTAAGGCTCGCTATCGACATGGACTGGTTTTGGAAAGTTCGTGGATTTCCGCAGGAGCGAACAGAATGGGCGGAACGGGCATTTGTACGAAGCCAGGAGCTAGCCCTTCCACATGGAATGCGCCTTTCGATTACGGTGAATTCGCACAATGCTGATACGGCAGGGTTACGGCGCGAAATTCTTCGAAGTCTTGTCAGGGAGCTGCGAGACAGACAGAACGATCCCCTATTCACCGAGGCGTTGCTGGCTCTTAGCGGGCTGGAGGAATTTCCGGAGACACGCTTAGAAATTCTCGAAGAGTTGCTGGTGGCATACACACAACAGGGCAATGAATACGGTGTATTGCTCGCGATGGCTTACCTGGCGGGTCACCATACGGAACAGGGGGATCTTGATCGTTCTGGAGCACTTCTTGAAACCTGTATCGCTCGCAAGAAAAACGATCCTTGGGGCACAGCGAAACTTCGATTGGCGCTCGCTGATATTCGGCACTGGCAGGGACTAGTCAAATCTGCCCGGCATCAAGCAACGATGAGCCTTGAGACGTATCGCGAGATAGGTGATAAGGAGCATATCTGCGCGGCCGCCACATGTCTGGCACGCATTCACATCGAAACCGGCGAGCATCAGGCAGGCAGGCAGCTGTTAGATGAGGCGATGACATATGCAGCTTCCATTCAGTCGTCTGTCATTAATCAGATCAATGTTCGGCAGGAGTACGTAACGCTGGCGTTATTTGAAAGAGACTATTCCCAGGCAAAAGCCAGCCTGGAGGAGACCCTCGCAATGTGTCCCCCAGAATGGAAGGGGCTCCGCAAAGAGCTGCTCATTCAGGGATTGAAACTAGCGCTGTGTTGCGAAGATCGAGCGGAAGTTGACCATTACAGCGTGGAGATAGGGAAGCTCACATCCAGATCTGAAATTGCGATTTCTAATGTACTCGTGAGGGCTCTTGTCGCGATGATGAGACAGGATAGCCAGGCCGCGTGTTCGTTGTGTCAGTCAGTATGGGATAGGGCTATACGCACGGATCAGCGTCGTGCAATATGGTGTGGCTTTATCATTGCATGCGGTGTCGCGATCGAACAGGGCCAAAACCAATCGGCACTTCGTCTGCTTGGATCGGCAACTGCGCTCCACGCTGAGTTAGGATATGAGCTAATGCCTTACGAAATTAGGATAGTAGATGAGTATTGGGAGAAAGTCGGCCCGGAGCGCCTGACGTCGTCAAGCAGCAACGAGAGCCAATCAGAAGAGCATCCGTGGGCCGACTGCCTTGCCGAAGTAGGCACGTTGTTGGAAACTGATCATTAATCAGAGCGCAACTGCAAGGACATAAGGCAGCGCAGCCTCAACCAAAAAAAGTCACGCAAAGTATTCCAACGGGCAAGACCGGCCCATGAGTGCTGAATACGAGACATCAATGACCTCAATGTCCCTAACGCTGCCGACCGATCCTGTACATTTGCCCGATGGACCACAAACCGCTTGAGAAATTCATCGACAAGGCGCCTGTAAAGAAGTGCGCGTCAACAAAGAAGAGCTGCTGTCCAGCAATGTAGCCGATCGCCTGCAACAATCTGGACCGGGATGGTTTATTCCATCCCGGTCCTGTTAAGATCACACTTACTGGGCGAACCTTACTTGGGTACCGGTCACCATCAATAAACCTTCCCACCGGGTCCTAAATCGCGTTCTACTGCAAGCAGCACCACGCGTCCTTCGCTATCTGCTGCGCCCATCACAAGCGCCTCAGACCTGAAGCCGGCGATTAAGCGAGAGCCTAGATTAACGGCGGCAACAATCAGTCTGCCCACGAGATCGTCCGGTGTGTAAAGCTCCGTGATCTGGGCGCAGGACGTGCGCTCGCCAAGTGGGCCAAAGTCGATCCAAAGCTTGTACGCGGGTTTCCTGGCCTTCGCGTTAAATTCAGCGCGAATGATTCTTCCCACGCGCAGATCGAGTACTCCGAATGCAGCAAGCGGGTCTATTTCGGGGGTTTCGTTTGAGTCCATAGTGATAATATGCGCCTCAGTCCGAGATTAAGCAGGAACGTAAATTAACCTGATCACGTTCTCGCCAAACCGATCGCTGGATACCAGGCGCAGCGGCGGCCGGGGACCGGCGAAGAAGGGCGTGCCGCTGCCGAGAACTATGGGGTGGATGTAGAGTCGATACTCATCAATAAGTCCAAGGTCGGTTAGGCTTCCTGCCAGTTCTGTCCCCGCTACTGCAATCTCTCCATCGAGCGTTGCCTTCAGCCCACGCATTACCGACTCGAGATCATCCTGGATAAGTGTGGCGTTAGGCCCGACCGACTTCAACGTGCGTGACACGATCCACTTAGTTTGGTTTCGCCATACCGCTGCAAATTCGCGATCGCCGTCGTCCCAGCCTGGCTGGTCTTCTTCCCAGTAACGCATTATCTCGTAAATGCGGCGACCGTACACACAACCCGTCAGGTCGCGTAAATGCTCGATGAAGTGATGAAAGAGCGCAGGATCTGGCCTGAATTTTAAATGGTCGACGTAGCCATCCAACGACTGGTTCATTTCAAAGATCAACTTCGCCATGCTGATATATCTCCTACCCAGGTCCTTCAGATTAGGTTGAGCCGACGTCGTGGTAACTCGGAATTTTACCCTATGGGATAATCTTGCGCAGTAGGCGTGGTCGGGAGCACTCTAATCCGCCCGTGCCCAGCATGGCGAATCAAGATTCGTTAATTGGTGTCGGAATTGGGCGCGCTCAGCCGAAGGTAATGCGCGTGGTGTGGGAGCGCCATGCCTGAGCCCTGCCGGGCGAACGAATTCCAGGTTGCCACCTTTGCGCATGTCAACTTCCTTCAGTCGGGCATAACCCCTGAATTATCTTGCTGTCTCGTAAAGAGGATAGCTTCGAATGCCGCTCAGCGCATATTTCTCCGCTTCCGAATGGCAGCAATAGCAGTGATGCCGAGGCCAAGCACGGTGGCAAGAGCATCTGGCTCCGGAGTGGTAGGTGTGGGTTAGCCACCCTGTATTCCACCAAAGCTGTCTTCGAAACCGTGCATATGGTTGCTGCTATCGTAAAACGTACCAACGAATTCGTTTCCGTCTACAGCCTTGATCTGCGTCTGTTGCGCGCCCAATACTGGCACATCGTACGTGGTGTACTGCCCGTCGTAGATGTTGTACAGATAACCGTGCTGCCCGGCCAGGCTATAATAGTCGCCAACGACGATGCAACCTGATATCCCGTTTGGGCTCGTGTAGATGGTTCCAAGTGGATCGTCCAGAATCTTGAACTGAGCGTGAGCTTGACTTACGCACATAAGAAGAGAAACTGTAGCCAATGCTGAATACAGCCTGAAACAGTTTCTTCGCGAGCGCGTTGTGGTGAAAGAAAACATGGAACGGCCTCCTTGCTCGATTATCCCTGGCAGGGTCGCCGCTTGCTGCGGCCGCGAAATCTGGATATCATGGATAATCCGGCTAGTATGTGTGAAAAGGGACGAAAAGCAGCTAACAGAGGCCGTATAAAGGGCAAGCGTGTCACAAAGCGTGGTAAACAGAGGATGACTTGTCTAATCGAGATAGTGCGGACCAACAAAAAAGGGGCGGAACATCAATCACGATGCGCCTCCCCTCCAACAATGCCCTGGTCCCGATCACTAACAGAGGTAACGGCTGCTTGTATTGTGCGCAGTTCCCATTTCCCTCGTACCTCATCCCTCTTCTTAGCCAGCTTTCACTTCGCTCACACTTCGGATAACCAGGTGCTGTTCCGGAGTGCTGTAACCTTGCTCAGCAGCGAGGTCGTTGATGGATCGGTTTGTATCGAAGTAGACCTGCCAGTAGTCTTTATTGTGGCAGTAGGGCCGCACTGCAAGCTTGGGTCCACTGAGGTTGAACTCCAGGATCTCCACATCGGGCGACGGGTCTGTCATCACGTTATGGATCTCGGAGAGGCGCGACTTTAATAGCGTCATCACTTCACCAACATTCGCATTGTGATTGAGCTGCATCACAAGCTCGACTCGCCGATAGGCATTAAAGGAGTAGTTCTTGATATTGTCTGCGAAGATCTTGCTGTTGCCTACAATATTCAGAACGTTATCCGGCGCGTTGATCTTGGTGACAAAAGGGCCGATCTCTACGACCGTGCCAACGACGCCTCCAGCTTCAATAAATTCACCTACCTTGAACGGCCGCAGCACCACCATAAACACGCCTGCCGCGAAGTTCGAGAGCAGCCCTCCCCAGGCGGTGCCTATCGCCAGACCGAAAGCAGCGAAGATTGCTGCAAAGGTCGTTGTCTGTACGCCGAACGCGCCAAGGATCGAGATGATCAGAACCACATTTAGCAGGCCAGTGAGCGACGAGATTACATAACTGGCCAGGGTTGGATCGACCTTCTGGCGATTTAATGCGGCGTTTGCAAGGCGGACTGTAAATCCGATTAACCATCGGCCAACGATCCATAGCAGGATCGCTCCAAATACCTGAGAACCGATCTGCGTAATCAGAGACACAAGGGCAGGGTTAAGGTGAGCGATAGTATTCATAGATACTCCCGGGCGTGGTCTGAGTTGCTAAATGGATGCTGCAAAAGCAAAAAAGATTATACATCGTGTTTGGCGGAAACCGCGTTTAGGGAAAAGGGATCAAGGAAGGGGGAACAGTAAATGCGTTCCCTGCCGGATGTGAGCGATGTGCGAACCTGTGGCAATAAGGTGGAACAAACTATCATAGGGTGGGCGCTATCTGTCATGCTCCTGGGCTCACAGCGCGTAAGCCCAGGATTAGCTGTCTCAAACAGATCTGCGTCTTTTGCGCAGCACCGCCGTGCCAGTTACTCCCAGACAAATCAGCATCGCGAAGGTCCCTGGCTCCGGAGTAGAACTCGTGGCTGGCCCGGGGACATATGTAAGGTCGGCAGGTAAGCTGAGCCCTGAAGCGAACGTCGTGCTTCCTCCACCGGCGAAGTACTCTTTGATTGTGCCTCCGTACAGATCCGAAGCAAAGATATTGCTGCTGGGATCGATCGCGATTCCCCACGGATAGGTAAATCCGGTGCCAATCGTCGTATTTGCTCCGCCCTGACTGATCTCTACAACCGAACCTGGGTCCTGAACGGTACCGTACAGGTTTCCATGGCTATCGACTGCGACATGCTGTGGCGCTGATTCTGAGGCGAATAATGATACGGATCCTCCCGGAGTAACCTCATAGATGCCGTTGTCCCCTTCAGATGCCACAAAGAGATCGCCACTGCTATTGAGGGCAATACCTTTCGGTGAATTGAACCCAGAAGCGAAGATTGATTCTGAACCCCCAGACGTGATTTTTATGACGTTGCCGGTCCAATAATCCGCAACGTAGATATTTCCGCTGCTATCGCATGCCAGACCTTCTGGAAGAGTTATGTCATTTACAAAGATGCTTCTCCCTCCGCCTGGTGCAATCTTGACAATGTCTCCGGCTCCGTATTCAGATATGTAAGCATTTCCGCTGCTGTCGAATACAATGCCTCTCGGAGAGGAGAATCCCGTCGCAAAGACGCTCTTGCTGCCGGATGATGTGAACCTGTTAATGGTTCCGGTGCCGGCATCAGATTCATACAGAAATTGCGCATTCGCTTCGGCGGCGCACAGAATAAGCAGAGCAACCGCAGCTAAGCTGCAGAAAGACTGGAATCGAGAGAATGTAACGCGTCGACATGTTGTCGAAGCCTTAGAAAGCACAAGCATTGCCTGCCTCCTGTTGCCGTCAATCGCAAGATCGTACGGCACGATGCCTCAGAGATTGGGATGCTTTGCCAATGGCTCCAGAGAAGCACACATTTGGCGGCACCAACTGTATTTTCGCAGGCAAGCGTGTCACAAAGCGTGGCATATTCTAAGCCAATTGCATTACAAGAGGGTAAAATGTCTGATCTGGTGATGAACTGCATCGCCCCGGGCGCCACATGGCGAGCCGACCGGAGAAGCTAATGCCTGGCGCCACCAACGCATCATACCCCGCACAACTAACAATCAACCTATTTGGCATTCTGGAGCTGTCTGGCGCTGGCCCAATGGTCCTCAAGACCCGGAAGGAGCAGTGGCTTCTCGGCCTTCTTGCGCTCAACCTTGGCAAACCGGTTGATAGGGCGTGGCTCTCCACTGCCCTATGGCCAGATGCCGAGACCGGAATGGCGCGTTACTATCTTCGCCGAGCTTTGAGCGACCTAAACAACGACCTGGGCGATTACCGCAGACTTATTCAATCCGAATCCTATCGCACCATTTGTCTGGAACGAGAAGGCGTCGTCTGTGACCTGACTGAGTTCGATCAGTTACTGTATAATGGTGATATTGCTTCGCTCAAGCAGGCCGTTTCGCTGTACCGCGGCCCACTGCTGGTCGAATGCCCGGAAGAGTGGGCCATACCTGCCCGTGTGCTGCGCGAACAGCAATACGCATTAGCACTCGATGCGCTCGCCGCAAGCGCACTAGAATCCGGCGCATGGCTACAGGCAGCAGGTTTCGCCCGGCAGCTGATCGCGTCCGATGCGTTCAACGAGTCGGCGTACCGTACTCTGATGCACGCGCTCTCAAACTCAGGCAATGTCCCGGAGGCGATAAAGGCATATCGTGATTTGCGCCTCCTCCTTCATGGTGAGCTCAATACGCAGCCTGATGCCGAAACTCAGGCCCTGTTCGAAATCCTTCGAGAACGACACACACTACCGCAGCATTCAGAGCCAATACGGAGCAAAGCACGCGCAGTTGACAGTGGTTGTTCCACGTTTGCGAATCCTCAACATACGCCAACACAATTCAAGCCGCTTCCAAGGCCACTGACCACTCTTTTCGGCCGTGAAGATGCCCGTCTCGAAGTGGTCTCCCTGTTGAATTCGACGAAGCTGGTTACGCTCACCGGTCCTGGTGGTATCGGGAAGACGCGACTGGCTCTGGATGTCGCCCAGCATCAAAACGCAATTTACACGGACGGGATTCTCTTTGTCGATCTCGCTTCAGTTTCGGAGCCAACGATGCTGCCGATTGTAATGGCAGAGGCGGCCGGGATTTCGGAGCAGGTTGGTGTAGAACTCTCTGAAGCCATAGTGAAAAACCTTGCGGAGTGCAGATCCCTGGTTATTCTTGACAATTGCGAACACCTGATCGACGCATGCGCACTACAGGTTCATAAACTGATCCAGGCAGTTCCTTTTCTCAAGGTAATTGCTACCAGTCGCCAGCCTCTCAACATTTCCGGGGAGCGCGTATTTCAGGTGCCCACACTGGAGATTCCTCCGGCTATTGGTGTGGGAGATGCCGGGGCCGTTTCAAAGCCGACCGTTGATACCGTGCTGGACTACTCTTCCGTGCAGCTATTTGTTCAGCGTGCACGTGAAGCAAACTCCACGTTTCGTGTTACGCAGGTGAACCTTGCTTCAATCGCAAACATCTGCCGGCGATTGGATGGCATTGCGCTCGCGATTGAGCTTGCTGCGGTTCGAACACGCAGCCTGTCGCCGGAGCAGATCGAGTCTCGGCTGAATGATCGGTTTAGCCTTTTAACCACGGGCAGCAGGGTCGCAATGCCACGGCAGCAGACTTTAAGAGCTCTGGTCGATTGGTCCTATGTCCTGCTCACAGAGGATGAGAAAAAGCTGCTCGCCTATCTCGCAGAATTTACAGGCGGATGGACGCTCGAGGCTGCTGAGCAGGTCTGCAGTTCGCAGCCTCCAGATTTTGACTCCTCTCACTCACCTTCTATCGGCGAATTCACGCGGAACGAATTGTACCCATCCCTCAAACGTGAAGCCATTATGGATCTGGTGAGCGCACTGGTAGACCGCTCGTTGATCGTAATGGAACGAGTCGGAGATTCAGTTCGCTACAGAATGCTCGATACAATCCGCGAATATGCCGGCGAAAAGCTGAGAGCATTGCCGGAGCATCGTGGGCTCGTTCGAAACTTCGCAACTTACCTGAACCACCGCCTTTGGAACTCGTGGACGGCGCCAATTGAACAGGGCGTTGCCTGGGTCGCTGCAGAATACGCCAATATACGCTCCGCCCTTGAGATAACGTTACTGGATCCAGATGGAGGCGAACTCGCTGCAAGCTTAGCATGTGGGCTTGAGCGGTTCTGGCATGTTCGATCCTACTTCATACATGGAATGCACTATCTTCGAAGGGCTTACGAGCATAAGGGGATTCAACAAAACACGGAGTTGCACGCCAGAACAGTGCTCTGCCTCGCCAACATGTCGAGATTGGTTAATGAGCTTGATGAAGCTGAGAAGCTGTTCAATATTGTTTTGGACCTGCTCGAACAGCTGAAGAATTACAGCCAGATTGCTCGCGCACTCTCGGCTCTTGCATATGTATACATTCTCAAAGGTGATTTGGAGGCCGCGCTGGTTGTATGCCTCAGAGCCGTTGAACTAGTGACGCGACTTGGCAACAAATACAGCGAAGCCAACGTGCGATCGAGGCTAGAGTATATCTACCGAGAAATGGGCGATCTGGACGCAGCTTATTCCAACAGCCTTAAGGCAATAGAGCTCTCGATTGAAACCGGCCAACCGCGGGTGGAGTTTGAGGCTAGATATGGATTGGGTCAAGTTCACCTGGCGCGAGGAGAGTATAGCGAGGCTCTCTCCTGTTTTGCGGCTACCCTCAAGCATCATCAGTCGACGGGCAGCAAGGGGGGAATATCCGAAGCGCATACCGGGATCGCTCTTGTAGCGATGAAAATTGGACAGTACGAGAGGGCACGGGCATCACTCCATGAGTCGCTCAACCTCGCACTTGAGATCGACTTTCGAGTCGGCATACTCAAGTGTATTGAGGAAAGCGCGAACCTCAGAAACTTGCTTGGATTCAATGAGGAGGCTGCGCTGCTTTGTGGCTGGTGCGCTGCAGAGAGAATGCGGCTGCGTCTTGCGCCTCCAGGATCCGGATTTACCCGGACCTCAGCAGCTATTGCTGAGGGGATAGGAGAAGCGCGTTTTAGAGCATTAGTTCTTCAAGGAGGCAGTATGGATCTGAATAGCGCGGCACAAATCGCGCTGAGTGAGTAGGGTTTTTGGTCTTGATTTGGTTCAGAAGCGGCGCCTACCGATAGACGCCGCTTCCGTCCAAGTACCAAATTGCAATAAACAATCCGTCAAACCGCCCAATTACCAATTTACCAACTTACCTAATCACCTATCTACGGCAGCGTAACCCGCACCGTGCTGGAGAAGGTTCCGCCGGCATAGGCAGCAGTGATTGTCATCGTTGTCGTCAGTCCGCTGGAGCCAGCCGAACTGGGGAAGTTCAGGTATGCGGTTGCTGAACTCCCCGCAGACAGTGTCCCAACGGTATATGGCAGAGAGCTTGTGGTGCCAATCGAATGCAGCGTGCATCCAGTAATCTGAATGCTGTTTGCTGGTCCCGAGCCCGAATTAGTGAAGGTGATGGTTGCCTTGAAACCGCCTAACGGAATGTGCGAAACGCTTACGGCAGCACGCAGCGCAGGCGTGCCAATGAGCAGCACACCGGCATTGGATACAGCGCCGGATGGACCTACGATCGTAATGTGTGCAGTTCCCGCTGTTGTAACCAGCGATCCAGGCACCGTCGCCGATATCTGGGTGCTTGAGAGAACAACGCTTCCGGGCAGTATCGATCCGTTGAACGCTACCTGCGCACCACTCGGGATATCTGTTCCAGTCACGTTTAGTGTAAAGGAACCGCCTCCGGCCGATACCGTAGATGGGTTTAGTAACAGCAGTGTTGGAGTGGGCCTTAAGACGCTTGTGCCTATGGATGCGGAGTTGTTTGTTAGATTTGAATCTCTTTCATCACAGGTTACTGTCGCTGCGCTGGTGATGGATCCGAAGCCAACTCCCGATGTGCCGACCGTGACGGTCACCACAATCGTCTGTCCTGAGTTGATCGTTCCTATATTGAACGTAACATTTCCGCCTGATACCGTCACGGAGCCCTGAGGAGTTGTCGTGCTCAGTACGCCGAAACTGAACGGACTATCGGGATCGAAGTTGCTCGTCAGCGCATCCCTCAGTACCACGTTGGTCGCCGTAACCGGCCCATTATTCTTGACCGCAAGCGTGTACTTAACACTGCTTCCGCGGGCAATTCCGGGAGCGCTGCTTACTTCGGTTAGAGCCAGGTCTAGTGAGTCCGGCACAATCTTAGCCACGAAACAGTCCTCAAGATATCCGGGCGCAGATTCGTCATTCGCATGGGCAGGCTGGAACGCATTTGCAGAGGTTATGGGCAGCCCCGAATCGTCTCTCGTGAAGCCAGTCAGGTAGATCGACCCGCTCGTATCAATCGCTATATAGCCGCCGAAGCAGTCTCCGGTCCACCCGCTGATAGCGGTGGAGTACATTATATGTGACCCATCAGCGGCGATCTCTGTGACGAATGCTCCTCCCTGTCCTGGTACATTTGGCGGAAACAACTGTGTAACGGGAAAATCCAGAGACGTTGTTGAACCGCCAACATACACATTTCCAGAAGTATCGTAGACAGCCGAATAGGCGTAGTTGTAGTATCCACCACTAAGATACGTGGACCACATGAGAGAAGCGCTGCCGACCGCATTCGTATTGATTTTCGTAACGAAGGCCGAAAGTAGGGATGTGTTTGTTGGCTGGAAAGCATTGTAAATCGGGAAGTCGGTCGAATCCGTCTGCCCAACGACCAATGCGTTTCCCGTTGCATCCACCGTAACCGCATTGGGTTGATCAGTCCCTGTGCCGCCGATAAAGGTGGAGTAGAGCAGACCCGTCCCACCGATGTTGAGTTTTACAAGATAACCGTCGCCAGCGCCGCGCAGAGTATTGCCGCCATACCCCGATTGAAATCCGCCGAGAATCGGAAAAGTAGAGGTAAGAGTGACTCCAGTTATGTAGGCGTGGCCAAGGCTGTCTACAGCGACCCCGGTCGCGGTTTCGCGGCCAAGAAGGATCGTCGGATCACCAATGTATGTGCAGTAGATGAGGGATGCCGGGCCATACAGGAGGGTGTTGAGTTTGGCGAGAAAAGCGGATGAACCTACGGTATGCGCTTTAAAAGAGGTCACGCTTGTAGGCAGATCGCTCGCATAGGTGGTGCCGGCTACGTAAACTTGCCCATACCCATCTGCGGCAATTGCAGTAGGGGGAGCACCGCCGGTTGCGCCGCCAAAAAACGTCGAGTACAAGGGCGTTGAGCCGTCCGGACTCAGCTTAAAGATAAACCCCTGGCTTCCCGGGTTGGATGTAAGATAGGCTCTCACAAGCGGGAAGTCGGGTGACGCAGTGCCTCCTGTTATGTAGGCGTTGCCGGTGGGATCAACCGCGATGCCGTATGGCCAGGCTCCCTGGGTGCCCCCAATATAGGTGCAGTAGATCATTGACGACGCGCCGGCTCGCGATAGATCCATTTTGGCGATAAAGCCTGTAAAACCACCGGAATATGGGCTGGACGTATAGGTCAGGTTTGTTGGTTGATAGGCGTTGACCGTTGGGAAATTGTTAGAGTAAGTGTGGCCAGTAATATAGAAATGGTTGGAACCATCCATGGCTGCGCCAGTAACGAGGTCTGAACCATTTCCGCCGAGATAGGAGCAGTAGGCGAGCGTCGGATCGATGATAAGAGGTCTGGTTCTATCGTATCTGCCCAGCTCAAACGCCACCTGAACCGAGGAGTGGGCGGAAATTCGCCGACCGGATGCTCGGATCGTCGCTGTTCGAGAAAGCGTGTATCGAGAATCTATGGGAACCCGCTTCCCATTAATCTGCTGATACGTTACGGGGCGATGCCAGCTCATCAAGCTGCCCCGTGTACTGATAATCAGGTCGCCTTTATGGTTCAGCTTAACGGATCTGGCTCCATCAAATGCGAACTTTATCGCGTCTGGATCTGCGTGGGGTGCAACAATGAAATCATATTCAAGCTGCTGTTCGTTGCCATAGTATGCGAGGTCAATTCCAGGATAGACATTGTCGGCGCGCACACGGCCGTAGCCTTCGATACCGGTTTTCCATCGCTTTGGGTCGTTGCCGATGATGTAGTTAACTTTACTGCTCGCCACTCCATCGCCGTGCATAACTGCACGGCTATTACCCTTCAACAGGTTCATACGAATCGTTGAAACCTTCTTGTTAGGCTCGGTTGCAGGCGCAGAAAAGGTGGCTTCGGTAGCTGAGAGAAACAGGCCCGAACCTGCGTTGTGGGACAAAAATGCTACACGTGGATCTGTCTGACCGCGGTTTGTTTCAAAAACCAGCGGGATGTGCCGAAGCCGGCTTGCGGCTCCGCCGTTCACGATACGATGGCGGCCCTTTGGGCCTGAGACCGTCGCATGGATGGATGGCTTGCTGCTGTTGTTGACGTGCGCTGCAGGACTTTCGGCCATTGAACAGATGCTGGTGGCGCACAATGCTGTGCAGAGCAGAAGTCTTGCCAGTGTCTTGAATATGGGGTGCATGATCCCTCCCGACAAGGCTCCCGAGTTCAGCCGTCGAGTGAGTTTCGACGCGATTGTCAAAGGGTGGAGTGCGCTTGTCAGGAGTATGCTACAGCCGCATCGTAACATGAGCGTAACAGAAACTGTTGCGATTCAGTAACACCGGAGTCTTTTCAAGAAATACCAATCACATCGTCTCCTTCTATCGGTTCCGGCCGATGGAAGGAGACGTGGGAACATCCGCATAGGCGGAAGATGTTACCGAATGCGCCTGCGCTGAATCGCCAGGCCCGCGGTAATAGTTATCCCGATCAGAGTTGCGACATTTCCTGGCTCGGGAGTGGATGAAGGGGATAGGTTGAGAGTATCCACGAATCCGTATAGCTGGCTGTTGTGTGTGAAGTATTGCCCATAGATCGTATTTCCAGATATGCCCTGAATCTCTGTTTGTACGGCTTCAGCCACCGGAACGTCGTACGTAGTCCATCTCGTAGCGTTAATAATAAACCCGTGTTCAGTTGTCATATCCGTATAATCGCCAACGATGTTTGCGCCGGATATCCCGCGAGCGATGGTCTCCCCGTAGGCAAGTGGGTCGATTAGTGGCGTAAACGTGCGAGCATTGTAAAGGAAGCTCTGAGTAGCTGGGCCTGCCACTAAGATCTCGCCAACGACGTTCGTTCCGTCAACGCCTAACGCATACGTGTCGGTGCCGGCATGTTCAATTAGGTCAACTGTTGTGCTGCCGTCGTAAAACAGCCCGTAGTAGTTGCTGCCCCCTCCATTCGTGTAGCCAATCAGGTTGTTCCCGGATATTCCCGTGAGGCTAGCGTCAAGACCGTACGGTGGTGAAAAATCGGTAACAATTGAGTTCACGCCGCCTGATCTTGTATACCAGTAGTGCTGCAGCGTCGAATGGTCCTCATACCATCCGAGTCCGGTGTTTCCTGATATGGAGACCATTTCCGATTGTCGTGCTCCAACAGCGTCCGGAATGGAACTGTAGACGCCGTTCACGTACTCGAAAGGATAAGGAATACCGAAAGCGATGTAGTAGCTGCCAACTATCGTTGATCCGATATTCCAGTTGCATACGTCCCGTTCGTTGCCAGCGGGTCGTTCAGAGTTATGAATTGCGCTCTTGCAGAGGTGCTGCAAGCAAAGGCTGCCGCTGCAACCATGGTCGTGCGATGCATTAGCCCAAAAACGAGATGTTTGGGAAAATCCCCCCTCATAGAAAATCTCCTTTCAACCACTGAGCAAGCTGTTGAATCTGTAAACCTGCGCTCGTGGGCAGCAGAGCCAGGCATGTACACATTATCACGGTCAACCGTGGCAAAAAGCGTGGCATATTCGGGTCAATTGCGATCAGGCGATCAAAATTACCAAAATGCGTAACTACCGCCGCTGAATATAGTAAAGGTGATCCACAAAAAAGCTGCTTAATGGTGGGTCGGTCCGCAAATCATCGGAAATTTGCAACGCTTTTTGCCACGCTTTGTATCGATACTGTACGCATTGCTGTCACAAATCGTGATCTGCCATCGTTCGGTCCAGGTTCTAGAACACTAACAATGTTTCAACATGCTGCACGAACTCGAATTCTTGATACGGAAAGGTGTCAACAGATGCTTCGATTATCCAGTTTTATCGGTATTGGCCTATTGCTTGTGGTAATGACTAGCAGCTCGGCAAAAGCGGATCAGCTCCTTTTTGATAACGGACCGATGTACAGGGACGGACCGGTGCCAGGATTTCCTGCAAGTGCGTTCGCCATTGACACAACGTATGACGCATCGGACGCGTTTAGCCTAATCAACTCCGCGAGTCTTCACTCGGTTACTGCTGGCATTTGGACAGACGTTGGTAATGTCCTAACTTCCGTTACGTGGAAAATTGGAACGCAGCCTCAAGCCAACGACATCGCGATGGGCACATCTGCAGCGACTATTGATACGCTGGTGTTCGGAAATTATCAAAATCAATGGGATCGTTCAGAATACAGCTTCCTCATTAATGCCGATCTGGCGCCGGGTACATACTGGCTTACACTTGGCCAGGCGCAATTGTCGCGTGGAGGAAGAGGCTACTGGGATAACAACAATGGCCCAACCTCTTCGATGTTTACAAATGTCGTATATCCAGGCACGAACTCGGAGTCGTTCCAAATCTATGGCCAGGCCAGAACACCAGAACCAGGCGCCGTAGCAATGGTTATGGGTCTTGGTATCAGCGGTTGGTCAGTTCTTAGGCGTCGCCGCCTAGCAGCGAAAAATACGTCACAGCGATAACGTCAACGACGCGGACCTAACCTGACGAAGCCAGAACCTAGTTCCTATTCTAAGCAATCGCCCCGGCACTCCGTAGCCGGGGCGATCAACTCAGACACTAGCGGAATGAGGGCGCAGCCTGTATTTCCCTCGCCGCTTGCGGCGTAGTTCCCGCGCGTTTGCGCACTCTTCCCTAGTCCCTTTTACCTATTCCCTGCTCCCCCGGCTTCTCCGCCAGGTACCGCACCTCATAACCATAGTGTGTCTTTTCACCTCGAGCGAGCGACATGACGCGGGGGATGAGCTCGAGATTCACCTGCTGTCGGGATATACCCCAGAACAGGGCAAGCTCCCGGAACTGATCTGGCGCGAAGCGCTCTTCCACTCCGTATTTCAGCTCGTCATTGAACATCGCAAAGTAGCCGAATCGTGCAGATTCACGGACCTTCGCCTCCTGCGCCGGGTTTGAAAGCGCATTTTTCCATCCCTTGTTGGCGTGCAACAGTTTATCGCCCTGCTTCACATAGATCTGTACCGTCTGTGGGTCTGCTGAACTGGTGCCGGCATCGTATTCGGGATGAACCCACAGATCCAGAGAGCGATCGACGCCTGCAGTGATCTCTGTATCAAAATGCACCGCATCAGAGGAGAGCGAGATCTTGCGCTCAAACTTCGTTCCATCTCTGGCGGTTAACGATAAGGAGACGCTGTCCGGTTGAAGATTTGCAACCTCGTAACTCAAGAGTTGAGATCCGCTGGGTCCATGACCGCTTCGGACCCACTCTTCGTAGCGGAACCTGTTGAATGCTCTATGCGGTTTTATGAGATTGCGTCCGGTTGGTTTATAGGTCATCTCTACGAGTTTGCCGTTGCTTCCGGGGAGCAGAACAATGCGCCAGGTTTTGTTCTCGATCCTCACCGCTTTAAGGCCACCGTAGAAGTTACGTATTCCGCTAATATAGCTCTCCGTGGAGATCCCTTCGCTCTCCATGGTAACGCCAAACTTCTTGCACATCGCCACATACGTGTCTAGAAGATTTGGGTCTAGCCCCGTCAGGTCCGGCTTGCAGACATCATCGGCATACACAAGATCGATGCTTGAACCACTTAACGCAGCGCGATTGACGCACAGAGAGGCCTTCTCCACGCGGTCTCGCACGACATCAGACTTCGCAAGCGAAATCGCCTCGTTGAAGTAGGCCATCATGCGTCGGGCCGAATCCGGGGTGACGCATAACGTCGATTCTGTTGAAAAGCACGTCGGATGCGCTCCCGCGGCCTGAACCCGATCGTGCAGATCGGTTAGGTAAGCGATGATCGGATCCGCGGACTCCCGATAATGCAGCTTACAGAACTCTATTGCTTCGGCCCAACTATCACGTCCGGGCTTCCAGAGACATCTCGACATCACGTAGTTACGCAGGTCGCTCATTTCCGTTGAAAAACCATTTCCGGCAGCCTGCATAAACACGCCTCGGCCGCTGTGCTTAGCGAAATAGCTGACGCTCTTGCCAATGCTTCGCAAATTTGGAAAGGGGAGCGTGTAGGCAGAGAAGTTGGTGTTGTAATGCCAGATGAACAGCTTGTCGCACAGCCTGTTCCAAACCTTCATGTCGTGGCAGAACTCGCGATTTAGAGCACAGGAGGGGTCGTCGATAGCATGAAGCGTGCAGCACTCAATGCTGCATAGCTGAACCATCACGTTGTGCCTCGGTCGAATCGTTTTCGGTGGTTTTCGCGTGTACCAGTAGGCGAAGGTGCTCAGCAGGACATTGGGATGTTTCTTCTCGACGATCTCGGCAACGGAGTTTACAAATGCGATCATCGTGCCAGCATGCGATCCCTCACGATCATCCAGCGCTTTGCAGTTCGGGCAAGTGCAGTAGTTGGCGTTATCCATCTGAGCGATATTGAAGTTGCGCTGATCCGGGTTCTTCTGGATCTCTTCTTCTATCGCGGCAGCGAGCACATCGCGAACTTTGGGATTGGTGAGGCATAGCTGCGGTCCGCCACCATCCGTGGTATCCCAAATGCGCTTTCCATTGACCTCGGCGTAGTATTCAGGATGGGATTTGCCGTAGACAGCAGGAGGCACCAGGTACGCCACGCAGTGGTTTACCAGATGATAACCTGTGATTCCGCCTAGCTCCGGTTTGTCCGTCACCGTGTTCGTGTGCAAGCGAGCGGCGAACTCAGGATTCTGGTTCGTTTCGCCGTAATAAGACCAGCGGAACGCAAATTTCGGCGTAAACTGCCTCGTGCCGAGCGCAATTACCTTTGAGTGAGCATCTGGCGGATAGTATGTGTCGTCAAAAGTGAGGTAGCGAACGCCGCAAAGCTCTTCGAAAAACTCATAAACACCATAGAGTGTTCCTCGCGGTCGGCCGCCATCGATGGCTACAGAGCGCTGATCTACCTGAATTCGTAGTGTCTCCTCGTCCACTCCCTTGCCAATAGGTGGCAATCCCGCTTTACTTGCTGCATCCGGCCCAATCAATATGGCGCCTTCGCCAACTGTGAGCGACGTAACAACCGCAAGCTCCGTGCCAGTGAGCCCTTTAAAGAGCAGTTGAAACTGTTCTGCTGCGTACCGCTCCGAGGGCGCTGCATTGCTGTCACAAACGATCTTCCAACCACACATCTGATCTGGTGTTAACCCGGCCGCTCGAGCGTTAGTGATCATCATTGAAATCAGGGACATCGCGAGCGCCACAAAAACAAATCTCATTCTAATCTCCAATGGTCCTGTTGTTTGCGCGCCGGTAAGACGCACTTTGGCCGGACAGTTCACAAGCATATTCGACGCCGCCAACAGGCAAACCGCAATCTACAGAAAATTTGTTGGAATTAAACATTCGGTCTGCGCCGCTAAGTTACAGGAACCTGGCAGAGGTTTGATACGTCACGTATCATGGCCCTAAACGTATATCAAAATAACAAACAGGTTGCATTAGCTACGGCAAAATGGCGACAGAAAGAGATAACCGGTAATTACTCATCTCAAGAGCCGCCAATTTGCCCACCAGATTGAAATAGCGCTCAAAACGTTACGGAGGCGCCTGCTTGGCCTCTTAAAAGAAAGGGTAGGACACCATGCGTTTCAACAAGATAGCATCAGCATCGCTGCTTGCGGGACTGGTTATTACGCTGCCAGCGACAACATTTGCCGTGCCGCAAAACAGCGGACAATTTATTCATCCTCCGCAACAGAGGCAGTCACCGCCACCGCAGCGACAGAGTACTCCTCCTCCGCAGAGACAGCCTCAGCAGCAACGACAGCCCCAACAGAGTAACCCTCCTCCGCAGCGAACGAATCCGCAGCCAAGAAGCGCCCCGCCACAACGCCAGGAGAGCGGGCCACCGGTTCATGCGCCGCGCGACATCGTGCGAACACCAAACTTTGTGCCACGACATGAGGATGCTCCGCGGCAGGCTGCCGATCCCGTCTCAGTCCAGACGCCAAATCATCAGACAGATCGCCGAAGGGTTACACCTACGTCACCAGTTATAGTCAATCAGCGCAGCTTTACACACACTGCCGCGGGCCGCGTCTACGATAACGGTCTTATTCTTCATCATGGCGTCAATGTTTCACAGGCGTGGCAAAGGCCATATTTCCCGAAGGGCAAGGCCCACTTTAACGGTTATCGCCAGAGTTTCATCAGGGGCAGCAGCTATATTTCTCCCTTTGGCTTCTACTTTGGCGTATGCGTGCCCTTCATTTCTGCCGACCAGTGTCGTATCTTTCCGCCATCAGTCGTATTCATCGATGTGCCTGTTTTTAATGGCGTCGTATTCACCAGCTTCGCGGATGCCGCCGATCAGAACCTGTTAAACGACCCTACTCTCGATCAGGAGCAGCCGGGTCTGCTTAACGCAGTCGACGCAATTACCGAAACCTTCCAGGGTGGCAATATCGAAGGGCTCGTATCGCTCATCGATCCGAACACCTCGATTGCGATCTATTTGAACGGTCACTACCAGTATTCACTCACTTCAAATGACTATGTGGATCTCACTCGAGATGCAATTCTCTCGATGCATACCGTCAACTTTACACTGAACTATCTGCACCAGCGTGCGCCAGGTGTCTTCTCTGTCGCCGGTAAGCAGACGTATCGCGATCAGAATAATCAGATCCAGACAACCTACGTAAGCTATGTGCTTCAGGATATCAGCGGACATTGGACGCTGACACAAGTTGGCAATGCACCGGCAAAGAAACGCAAGTTCTAGTAGGCTCACAGTCTTTGACCTAACGCGGAATGTTGACGAATGGCAACAAAGCCCATCCTGGTTTCAGGATGGGCTTTGTTCACTTACTATTCTATGCGGAAACAAAAGCAGGGAATAGCGATCTAAAGGGCTAACGATCAGTCAGCTTAGGGCATCACCAATTATTGCTGCGTCTATCGTGCAGTCGCACACACTCTTTTTCCCAGGTATCCGACCAGATGCATTCTTATAATCGCAAATCTTTGAAATCAGCGTTCGTTCTGCGAGGGCCTATTACCGTCCTGGCGCTCACTATCATTATGCCTACAGCAGGCTGGTTGGCTTTAGGTCAGAAGGTAGAAGTAGCAGCTCCACGCATAAATTATGCGCGCGATATTCAGCCGATATTGAAGGCGAAGTGCCTGGAATGTCACGGAAATGGTCAGAAGCAGGGCGGCCTTCAGCTTGAAACAAGAGCCGAAATGCTCCAGGGCGGTGCAAGCGGTCCGGCGCTTTTGCCTGGCGACTCCAGCAAGAGCCTCCTGATTCAGAGAGTGCTTGGCGCTGGCGGCAAGCCCGTAATGCCGCTCGGCTTTACTCCCCTAACAGCTGCGCAGCAAGTTTTGTTGAAAGCATGGGTCGATCAGGGCGCCGTGTGGCCGACTGGATTAGAGAAGAAGCACTGGGCCTATATACCGCCTGTGAAGTCTAAGTTGCCAGCGGTACAGAATAAGGGCTGGGTACGCAATCCCATCGATACGTTTATCTTGTCGCGACTTGAGAAGGAGGGGCTCAAGCCTTCTCCAGAGGCAGATCGCGTAACGCTGCTTAGGCGCGTTACTCTGGATCTCACCGGGCTGCCGCCAACTCCGGCCGAATTGGATACATTTCTGGCCGATAAGACCCCAAATAGCTACGAACATGCGGTGGATAGGCTGTTTGCATCACCGCACTACGGCGAAAAGATGGCCCTGCCGTGGCTCGATACTGCACGGTATGCCGACAGCAATGGATTTCAGCAGGATGGAGATACCTATCAGTACGTCTGGCGAGACTGGGTTGTGAAGGCGATGAACAGCAATATGCCGTTCGATCAGTTCACCATCCAACAGCTTGCCGGAGATCTGCTGCCCAATGCTACGGTCGATCAGAAGGTTGCCACAGGGTTCAATCGCTGCTGCCTGCTTAACGGCGAGGGCGGTGCAATCCCTGAGGAACAGCGCAACGTCCTACTCTTCGATAGAGTAGATGTCACGGCGACCACCTGGCTCGGGGCAACGATGGCATGCGCTCAGTGCCACGATCACAAGTACGATCCGCTGACGCGGAAAGACTACTACAGCTTCATGGCGTTCTTCAACAATGTGCCGGAGTCTGGTGTGCCGCCGTTTGGTGGCCAGTATCGCATTGCTGACCCCTATATTGTGGTACCAACCGATGAGGATAATCTCAAAATCCAGGCGATCGAGAGCCGTCTGAACGCTGCTAAAAAGATCCAGGACGCTTCAGAATCGACTCCGACTTTACGCGAAGCACAGGCGGCGTGGGAGATCCAGGCTATCGGCGCTGGAGCAAATGAGGTAAGTCTCGATCCTTGGCAGATGTCGGGTCCCTATCCCGCCGATAGTTTTGATGTCGCTTACGATCGACAGTTCGATCCGGAAGTTGGTCTAAAGCCGGAAAAACCATATGCCCTATCATCGTCGGACCATCCGATTAAGTGGACGCCCCATCCAGAATTCAAGGACGCTGCGGTCAACGCGCTGAGCGGCGAAAACAGCGCATTCTACTTATTTAGAAAGATCCGCTCGAACCGCAGTGTCTCCCAGCGCCTCTCCTTTGGAAGTGACGACGCGATCAAAGTGTGGTTAAACGGGGCTCAGGTTGTTGCCGACAAAGCGTCGAGAGCGGCCTCCGCAGATCAAGAGCTGGTGACGGTTAACTTGAAAGCAGGCGAAAATGACCTGCTGATTAAAATCGTAAATGGTGGTGGAATTGGGGGGTTCTACTTCAAACAGCTCGAAGCTGGAATTCCAGCGGATATCGTCAAGCTCCTCCACCTCGGCCTAGGTCGGTCGGCTGCGGATAGCGCTAAGGTTAGAGATTACTATCTCGCAAATCTGGCGCCGGCCGAAGTAAAGCAGGCCCGTGCTGCTACCGCGATGATCGAGAAGGAGCTGGCAGACGCAAAGGCCTCTTTTCCCAAGGTCATGGTAATGTCCGATGCGCAGCCGCGCAAGACGCATCTCTTGCTCCGCGGAAACTACGAGTCGCCAGCAGAGGAGGTTCAAGCAATCACCCCGGCTGCGTGGTCGCCGATGCCCGCTAGTGCTCCACGCAACCGTCTGGGGCTCGCACAGTGGCTGGTCAGCCCGGAGAACTCCCTAACGGCCCGTGTGCAGGTGAACCGGTACTGGCAGCTCTTCTTCGGTCAGGGGCTGGTAAAGACCTCTGAGAACTTTGGAACGCAGTGTGAAGCGCCAAGCCATCCGGAACTTCTCGATTGGCTCGCGAGTGAATTCCGAGATAGTGGTTGGAACGTAAAGAAGATGCAGCGGCTCATCGTGACGAGCGCCACCTATCGGCAGAGCTCAAAATGCAGCGCTGCTCTGCGTGTAAAGGACCCGGAAAATCGCCTCGTTGCTCGAGGATCAAGGTTCCGGATGCCATCGCTCATTCTGCGAGATATCGCCCTTTCTGCTTCAGGTTTGCTCAATCCGAAGATCGGAGGTAAACCTGTTTATCCCTATCAGCCGAAGGGAATCTGGGATGGGCTCGCCATCACCAACGAGCGAGACTTCTCGTACCCACAATCGAAAGGCGCAGACCTATATCGGCGCAGTCTGTATACTTTCTGGAGGCGCACCGTCGCGCCAGCAAACATGTTCGATGCCTCCGTGCGGCAAACATGCAAGGTGCGCCTCGTGGTAACGAGCACTCCGCTGCACGCTCTCACCACGCTTAACGACGTAACGTGGATCGAGGCTGCACGCGTGTTGGCGCAGAATGTGATGGCTATTCCGGGCAGCGACCCCGATCTAAAGCTCGCAGTGGCTTTCCGAAGAGTCTGCTCTCGAACGCCATCGGCATCGGAAGTAAAGGTGCTGCATCGTGGTCTGGATCGCGCAATGCGGATATATCGCGCTGATCCTTCAACAGCAGCTGCGAGCTTGAAGAGCGGCGAGGCCCCATTGGATACAAAGCTTGATCCATGCGCTCTCGCAGCCTACAGCGCCGTGTGTCTCGAAATTCTGAATTTGGACGAAGCACTAACCCGAGAGTAGGCTGGCCATATCCGTCCTAACACCTGAAACCTAACGCCTGAATCCGCATAATCCATTTACCAACTTACACAACTACCGACTTACCTGTCTTTATGGTTCGAGGCCTGATATGAACCCACTTTTTGAGAATGATCTTCGCGCTTCGCGGCGGGAGCTGTTTGGAAAAACGGCCAGCGGCATTGGAATAGCAGCAATCGCTAGTCTGTTGGAGCAGGAGGGTATGGCGGCGCCTCCTGGCAAAGAGAAGCTTGCGATTCCCGGCCTGCAGGGGTTGCCGCATTTCGCGCCTAAGGCAAAGCGCGTGGTGGTACTCTGGCAGGGCGGCGCTCCCTCGCATGTGGATCTTTTTCAGCATCAGCCACTGCTCGAGCAGCGCCGAATGCAACAGGTGCCTGATTCGATCCGATCCAAAGGACGCCTTTCGACCATGACGGCCGGGCAGAAAAACTACCCGGTTCTGCCTCCGATCAAGCCCTTTAAGCAGTATGGAAAGAACGGGATGTGGCTCTCCGAGATGCTGCCATACACCGGCGGAATTTCGGACGAGATCTGCTTGATCAACTCGATGCATACCGAGGCGGTGAATCACGCTCCTGGCGTCACGCTCTTCATGACGGGCAGCCAGATACCCGGTCGGCCCAGCATGGGCGCCTGGGCCACCTACGGGTTGGGATGCGTTACGAGCGAACTGCCTGCCTTCTGCGTGATGACCTCAATGGATACCGGCAAGACCTGCGGCCAGCTCTTCTACGACTACTACTGGGGCAGCGGCTTTCTGCCGTCTCGCTATCAGGGAGTGCGCTTCCGTGGGGAGGGCGACCCCGTTCTCTATCTGGCAGATCCTTCAGGCACCAGCCGCAGCCTACGGCGTGGCCAGCTTGATGACATTTCAGAACTGAATCATCGGCGGCTCACGGAATTCGGCGATCCCGAAATCGAAACCCGAATTACCCAGTACGAGATGGCCTACAAGATGCAGACCAGCGTGCCGGACCTGCTGGATATCTCAAAGGAGCCGAAAAGCATTCTGGATATGTACGGGCCGGATGTGCAGCGCAAGGGGTCTTTTGCTCGTAACTGCCTGCTTGCACGGCGGCTTCTTGAGCGCGGGGTTCGGTTTGTCCAGCTTATGCACGCTGGCTGGGATCAGCACGGCAACCTGGATACGCAGCTTGCGTTACAGTGTAAAGATACCGATCAACCCTCGGCAGCACTGGTGATGGATCTAAAGCAGCGGGGCTTGCTAGACGACACGATCGTCCTCTGGGGCGGCGAGTTTGGCCGAACCACCTTTGTCCAGGGAGACATCACTAAGCCCAACGCGCATGGCAGGGATCATCTCGGCACCTGCTACAGCATGTGGGTTGCAGGCGGAGGTTTTAAGGGCGGCACCGTCTATGGCAAGCCAGATGAATACTGCTACAACGTTGAGGCAGATGGGGTTCATCCCTACGATCTGCAGGCGACGATACTGCATCAGCTCGGAATTGAGCATACAAAACTCACCTACCGCTATCAGGGCCGCGACTTCCGACTGACCGATGTTCACGGGGCGCTCGTACCCGGCATCATCTCGTGATCTTGAGACATCCTATGAATTTGATTTTCGCACTTAACCGAGCGTCTCGTCTGATGGCTCCGCTGTTGGCCTTTGCGGCGTCCTCTGTCTGCGCATCGCCGCACAAATCAAGTCCGCCGGACAATCTGCGCCTCCGTGCCCCGGTCGATTACAGCAAAGACATCCGGCCTATTCTTGCGATCAATTGTTTCACGTGTCACGGTCAGGATCCGCTTACGCGCCAGGGTGGGCTGCGGCTGGATACGCGCGATACGGCGATAGCATCTCGCCCGTCTGGCAGGGCGATCGATCCGGGCAAACCGGAAAAGAGCGATATTATTGCGAGGATCAATACCTCGTCGTCCGACCTGATTATGCCTCCGGTCGCTTCTCAGCACAAGCTAAGTGCCGAACAGAAGCGGCTGCTGTCGCTCTGGGTACAGCAGGGTGCGCCCTACGCCGATCACTGGGCATTCTCTCCTATTACTCGGCCGGCGCAGCCGAAGATCAAAGGGACTCAGTCCGCATGGATACGGAATCCCATCGATAGCTTCGTGATGCATGGGCTGCAAAAGGCCGGTCTGATTCCTGCGCCTGAGGCAGATCGCTACACGCTGATACGCCGGCTGTCGCTCGACTTGACGGGGCTTGCTCCAGCGCAATCCGATGTTGCCGCTTTTATGAGTGATGGGAGCAAGCAGGCATACGAGCATGCGGTCGATCGCCTGCTCAACTCGCCGCGTTATGGCGAGTACTGGGCGCGAATGTGGCTGGATCTGATGCGGTATGCGGATACGCAGGGGTACGAGAAGGACAACCCGCGAACCATCTGGCGTTACCGGGATTGGGTGATCGATGCGTTTAATACCGATATGCCCTACGATCGCTTCACCGTAGAACAGCTTGCCGGCGACCTGCTGCCGAACCCAACCGATTCTCAGTTGCTCGCAACGGCCTGTCATCGCAACACGATGACAAATACCGAAGGGGGAGTTGATCCTGAAGAGTTCCGGGTTGCTGCCATCAAGGATCGCGTAGACACCACCGGGCAGGTGTGGATGGGGCTTACGATTGGCTGCGCAAAGTGCCATTCGCACAAGTACGATCCCGTCACCAATCAGGAGTACTATCGGTTCTACGCGCTGTTCAATCAGACGGCCGATGCGAATTATGGCGATGAAACACCTACGGCGCAAATGCCGTCCGAGGATCAGCGCAAGAAGCTTGCGGAGGTCCAGGGCCGTGTCATATCGCTCCGTGAGTCGTTCAATCGGGACAGTCCCAATCTGGATGCGCAGCAGCCAGCCTGGGAGAAACAGCTCGCAGCATCAAGAACATGGAGCAACGCATCACACATCGAAGCGAAGGCTGAGAGCGGCGCAACAATCCATGCTCGTGCCGATGGCGCTCTGCTGGTTTCCGGCACGCACAAGGACAAAGATGTCTATACACTGACCTGTGCGGTTCCGGCTGGCGGAATAACTGCGATGAGGCTCGAGGCGCTGAAAGATCCATCCTTGCCCAACGGCGGCCCTGGACGGGATGCTGCCGATCAGAACGTCGTCACGTCTGAGATAACGATAGAGTCGATCGCTCCGAATGCCGCAGCTGGCTCGAAGTTGGCACTTACCAATGCGCGAGCCGATTTTGAGCAAGGTGGCTGGCCGGTTAGCGCGGCGATTGACGGCAACCCAGATACAGGCTGGGCCTTTTCACCACAGAACGCTCAGGCGCACGTGGCAATATTTGATCTCAAATCTCCTCTGCCTGCGGTCGATGCAAACCAGCAGGTGCGCTTGACGATCCGGCAAAACTACGCACGCCTGCAGCACGGATGTTTCCGAATTTCGTTCTCATCTTCCGATCCCAAGCTGCTTCAGCCCACGGCAGATGATATTTCTGAGATCGCCGCGAGAGCCGCTGCAAAGCGATCGGACGCCGATCGACAGCGTCTGAAAGAGGCGTTCCGACAGACACATGCCCCGACGGATGCCATCTGGAAGCAGATTGCCGCAGCGGAAGCCGAGCAGAAAACGCTTGAGGCTTCGATACCGCGAATTCCGATCATGAAAGAGCTTACGACGGATAAGCAACGGGTCACTCGCATCCACCGTCGCGGTAATTTTATGGATCCGGGTGATACCGTTACGCCTGCAGTTCCGGCAGCGTTTGGCGCGCTTCCAGCGGGAGCGCCGCCCAATCGCCTCGGAGCGGCGCAGTGGCTTGTTTCCAAATCCAACCCTCTCACACCGCGTGTCGCCGTTAATCGAATCTGGGCACGCATGTTCGGCGTTGGCATTGTTGAGACCGAAGAGGACTTTGGCACCCAGGGCGTGCCACCATCGAATCCTGATCTTCTCAACTATCTGGCGGCAAGTTTCCGAGATGACATGGGCTGGTCGTTCAAGAAGCTGTGCAAGACAATCGTTATGTCTTCTACCTATCGACAGGCATCGGTTGCGACGCCACTCAAGAAGAAGATCGATCCTCGCAATCTGCTATTGAGCCGAGGTCCGCGCTTCCGCATGACGGCGGAGATGATACGCGACCAGGCGCTTGCCGTTTCCGGGCTGCTTTCTTCGAAAATGTATGGCCCGTCCATGATGCCGCCTCAGCCATCCGGCATCTGGCGGACCGTTTATAGCGGCATGAAGTGGGAGACCAGCAAAGGGGAAGATCGATACCGGCGCGGATTGTATACCTTCTGGCGCCGTTCAAGCCCCTATCCGGCGATGACAACCTTCGATGCCGGCAGCGGCGAGTTCTGTGTGGTCCGCCGAATTCGCACGAACACACCGCTGCAGGCGCTCGTTACGCTCAACGACCCGGCATATATTGAGGCTGCAGGCGCGCTTGGTAAGGCGATGCTCGCAGCGAGCCCGACAGATGTGCAGCAGAGAATCGTAACCGGATTTCGCCGCACTCTGGTTCGCGTACCCTACCCCGCAGAGGCATCGCGGCTCGTTGCGCTCTATAGGCTGACGCTAGCCGGGTTCAAAGCAAAGCCTGAGGCGGCGAAGAGCCTTTTGGCCGCTGCAAATCTGTCCGCCTCTGAGGACCGTGGCGCCGAGCTGGCTGCCTGCATAACGGTCGCCAATGTTCTGCTCAACCTGGATGAGACGGTGAGCAAACCGTGAAAGAGAGCCATGAGTAGAGATCCTGAAATCGATATAGAACACGATCTGCCGCTTCAGCGCGCCCTTGCCTCAACGCGTAGGCAGTTCTTTGGCGGGGTTGGAGTCGGGTTGGGATCGATCGCGCTCGAAACGCTGCTGCAGCAGGATGGGCACGCGCAGACAAAGCCATATGTTGCAGCGCCTGGCCCACTCGCACCAAAAGCGCCAATGATTCCGCAAAAGGCGAAGGCGGTCATCTACCTGCACATGGCCGGTTCGCCCTCGCAGTTGGAGCTATTTGAGTACAAGCCAGAACTGAACAAGTACGATGGTAAAGACTGCCCGGCTGAGTTCCTGAAAGGCAAGCGCTTCGCGTTTATTAGGGGTGTGCCCAAGATGCTCGGGCATCAGTTTAAGTTCGAGCGGCACGGGCAGAGCGGTCAGTACATCAGTGAACTTTTGCCAAATCTAGCGGCGAAAGCCGACGATATATGCGTGATCCGGTCGATGTTCACGGAACAGTTCAATCATGCGCCGGCCCAGCTCTTTATTCATACAGGTCAAAGCCGTTTCGGTTACCCCAGCATGGGCGCCTGGACCACCTATGGTCTGGGCTCCGTCAATCAGGATCTGCCAGGATTTGTTGTGCTAACCAGTGGTGGCAAAGCTCCCGATGCCGGCACAAGTGTCTGGGGCAGCGGCTTCCTGCCTAGCATTTATCAGGGAGTACAGTGCAGAACCGATGGCGGCGACCCCGTTCTTTACCTGAGCAATCCTGGTGGAATGGATCGCGAACTGCGCAGGAAAACGCTGGATGCGCTGAACGATTTGAACCATTTTCAGCATCAGCATGTTGGCGACGACGAGACGCTGACCCGCATTGCGCAGTATGAGCTTGCCTATCGCATGCAGATCTCTGTGCCGGAAGTGATGGACATCTCGAAAGAGCCCAAGAACATCCTCGATCTATACGGCGCAAAACCCGGCTACGTCTCGAACATTGTCGGTCAGGACGATCCACGCGCCAACTATCGTGGCGACGACGCGACCTTCGCAAACAACTGCTTGCTGGCAAGGCGTCTCGTTGAGCGCGGAGTTCGGTTCGTGCAACTGTATGATTGGGGATGGGACCATCACGGCAGTTCGCCCGGCGAATCGATTGACGAAGGGCTGCCAATTAAGTGCAAGCAGATCGATAAAGCGATAGGCGGATTGCTGACAGATCTGAAACAGCGGGGACTTCTTGACAGTACCTTGATCGTGTGGGGCGGCGAGTTCGGCCGAACCCCAATGCAGCAGAACAATGTGCGAACCGAGCGTGTAAAGGGCTTCATTGGACGCGACCATCACCCCTACGGTTTCTCGATGTGGATGGCGGGCGGTGGTATTAAGCCAGGGCTCGCATTTGGCGAAACCGATGAGCTTGCCTACTACATCGCGAAGGATAAGATGACGGTACGCGACCTTCAAGCGACGATTCTACATCAGCTTGGCCTCGATCCATTCCGGTTCTCGTACCGATACTTGGGACTGAACAACCGGCTCATTGGCCCAACCGACGAAGGTCGCGTCATGAAACAGATCCTGTCATAATGATAGTATTACGATTTGCTGATAACCCGCCTTCCTCATAAACAGTACTGGCGCCCGATGCTGCGCTTTTGCATTATGATGATTGTGAACGAATAAGACGGGTTAGGGAAAGATACTGAGAACACGATGGTAAGAAAACCGATACGCGATGAAGCGCTGGAGAGCGGGCTCCGCAAGATAGATAGGCTGCTGAAACAGGACAAGGCTCTCGACGCTCTAGATGCAGCAATCCAGCTTCAGGACGACTATCCGCAAGACTATCGGGTTCATCTTAAAGTTGCCGACGCCGGGATGGCGGTAGGCGATTCGTATATAGTTGCCTGTGAATACGAAACGCTTGTACAGATGTCCGACAATCCCTTGCCCTTGATCGACAAGGCTGTCCCCTATTTTCTCGATAACGGCATGTTTGCTACCGCACTCGTTTACTTGAGCCATCCACTCTGCATTAGCCCGTCGTATTTAGCGTTGTCGAGAGAGGTCCGCGCCCTGCTAGAACACCAGCCTATGCTGGCGAAAGAGGATCTTCAGGATTTCGAAGCGCTCGCTGAATCCGAATTAGTTCGTGAAGCATTAAACTCCGCTGAGCTGAGTGTCGCATTGAGCTTCAGCCAGGATGCCGTGAAGGAATATCCGAACTGCGTAACTGTCCGCTGTGCGCATGGTCGGACGCTTCTGCAAAATGGTTTGATGGCTGAAGCCATTGAGCAGTACGAAGCGGCGCTCAAGATCTCGCCAGATGCCCTTCTGCCGCTGGCCTCACTGGTTCGAGCCCACATTTTTAACGGCAACACGGAGGCGGCGCACGCAGTGGCGCAACGCATTCGCGCAAACTATCTCGATATTGATCTCGCAACCTGTTTGCAGACACTTGGTCTCTGCGGCGATTTTTCGGCTGTTTTGGATGTGTATGCGAAGGCGAAAATCGACCACCTTTCCGATATCGCTAGAGCTACGATCTACCACATCGTAGCAGTAGCGCATCAGCGAACTGGAAAACGGGCCGACGCAGAGAAGTTTTGGCGTAAATCGACTGAAGCATCTCCAGATATGCCATTTGCTGCCGACTGTCTGGCAGACCAAAATCGACCTGCAGAATTCAGAAATGGCGCCTGGGTTAGTGGTTCGGTTGTTGAGATGCCGAGAGCGGTTACTGAGACGCTGATGGACCTGCTTGATGATGACAGCGATTGCGAAGATCCAATGCCCCAACTTTTGGAAGAGCAATCGTGGCTGAAACGATGTTTTCCCTGGATGTTGATGGAAGGCGATGAGCAGATGGTGCGCATCGGCCTCGGAACTGCGCTCTCCCTGCCTCCGGTCGAAGTGAAGGATGCGCTTCTTCAATTTGCTGCTGGCCTACATGGCGGCGATGAACTTCGAATCGAGGCATACCGGTTTCTGGTTAAAACAGAACAGATCGCCACTGGTCCGCACCCTATATGGGTGAATGGTGAGCTCGTATCCAGTGCCGATTTCAGCGATGTGTTCGATGAAGAAGATGACGACGAGATCGAAACGGCGGAGGACATTCTGCTGCAGCAGGCATCGGAGCAGATCGACAGCGGAGAGTTTGAAACAGCTCGAGTGCTCATCAATGAAGTAATTGAGATTGACGGTGAAAACTGTCAGGCGCGCATCATGCTCGCGCAGTTAGAACTGGTTACAGGAAATGTGGAGTCTGGCCATCAGCTAATGTCGGCGCTGTATTCAGATTATCCAGATGAACCAGGAGTGGCCATCAGCATGGCTCATGTCCATGTTGTAGTAGGCAAATCACGCGAAGCCAGAGTCGTTCTCAACCGGGTGGAAGAGGAGATGCTGGACGATTGCGATGATGAGACGTTTGCTGCGTTTTGCGAGGCATCCATTATGCTCAGCCTGCAAGAGGGCAACGTAGAAGCCGCGTCGAATTGGCTGGAACAGCTCGAGGAGGTCGATCCCGAATCGTCCTTTATTGAGGATATGCGAAAAGAGCTTGCTAAAGCCAAAGCCAAAACCAAGCCGAAGTTCAAATCTCACAATAAGCCCAAGCGACATTAATTAAGCGGGACGATTGTAGGTGAGGCTTTATTCAAGCTCAATGATCGTATCTACAGCGTCCCATTTATCTTTCTCGCCAAGTGTTAGATGTAAACCTTTATCGGTCTCCGATAAGGCAATCTTGTGACCGCTGCCAAGCACATATGCGCTCGTGAACCGCTTCCCGTTTGCGGGCGCAGATACAACAATTTCTCTGCCTTTCGGCGGAATAAACAGGTGAATGTAGCTGCGCTTCCCATCTGCCGACTCGGTTGCCACAAACTGCCTGCCTTCTAACGGCTGATCGGTGGTGACCCAGGCTTTCGATGGTCGGGTGCCAAACAGCGAAGGTCCGGCGCGCCGCACCAGCTCGCCAAGCCCCTGACAGAAGCCTCGAACTCCAACCTCCCACGTTCCTCCAGGCTGCGGGCCGAACGACCACGCGACCCCTCCGCCCATTCTTCCCGTAACTGCCGCCTGCAGTACCGTGTATCGATAGGCAAGCTCCGGGCTCCATTGGCATGTCGCTTGCATTGCCCACCACTCCTCCGTAATCACCTGGCAGCGCAGCCAGGTAGTTGGTGGGTAGGGCGGAACCATCCTGTTCTCAGTGGCTCCAAAATCGACCAGGTCGCGGTTCAATCCTGAGTTCTGAATCATCCAGGCATGCGGCATGCCGGCAAGCACCGTGCGGCGCAGGCGCGGGGGATCAACCTGGGGCGGCAGGCCACCGTCGATATAGAAACCGGAAAGGTTCTTGCCGTACCGGGCTACTACCTCAGCAACAAGCTCGTTAATAAAGTCGTTCCATCTCTTCCACGGCGCGCCATCATTCCAGCCCACACGATCCTGATCCTCTATCGTCAGGTCGTGCCCATCGCTTGGATGGATATAGAGCACCGTACGTATATGTTTCGCTTTAAGAGCGTGGATAAGATCGGCGATCGCGTCGCGACGGGAGCAGTGACCGGGAAGCTGTCTCCGCATCGTCTTGCTCGGGAAGAGCGCGTTCATGTTGGCATGCCAGGCAGTGAACATCACATACTGGGCTCCCATGGTCTCCGCGGTATCCGCAAAATCCTGAACGTTCAGGTTATCCGCAAGTTCGTCCAGGCTTTGAACGAGCTTGCCATTTGCCCATTCCGTTGAGCCCCATTTATAGGGTTTGCCAACAAACATATAGTGTGCAAAAAGCCCGAGGTGCATATCCTCAAACGAGGACCGCTTGTTTTGCAGTGGGGGCGTCGTGGTATCTTCACCTTGTGCACGACACTGGAGACAACACACAAACGCAGCAGCAAGTCCGAGCGTAGATAAAACAATCGGTTTCAAAATAATCTCTTACGGTGTAAAGCGTTAGCGTAGAGGTTGGCTTTCTAAGCGAGTGGTTCCTGCTATTCTTTTGGCGGCAGGCAGCTCCGAACATCTCCCCATATGGCCCAATGCGGATTGATCTCAACGGCCCCATGCTTCCAATAGAACCTGCGATACGGGTTTCGAGGATCATATCCCACACACATCGATTTAGATCCCTCATCTACAAGGCGCGCAACAATCAAATGCACCAGCGCTGTGCCTACTCCTGTTCCCTGCGCATCGGGGAGCACATAGAGAGATTGCAGCTCCGCATCTACACTGTGCCGCGCGGTGTGATGATACGCCGCATAACCAACTGGCGTCTGTTCGGCATAGGCAATAAAAACGAACCCATCTCCCTTCGACATTTGAGCGCGGCTTCCGTCAGCGATGTAGCTGCGCCAGCGGTTTGTAAGGAAGGTGACATCGTGGTCGTAGCTCTCCACGAGTTCCGGGAGCGATGCCAGCTTTGAAGAGCGATAGATCGCGACAATGGTTTCTGCATCATCCGCAGTGGCGGATCGAATTTCAATTTCCATCCTGGACCTCGCTATCACGATTGAATGAAATACACACGTGTTGATCGCGATGCGTTAGCTTCCGGAGGCGCGCATTGGTCCTCTCCCGCGTGCTCCGCGCATGTGTTTGCGCAAGATCCGAACGGAAAGTGCTAGGTAGGGGAGGGGGATAAGATCATTCCTATTTGGATGTTGCTATTCTGCCTCGTGCATCTGGTTATTAGTGGTTTAATATACAATCAATTTACCGATTTAAGGTCGTGTGATCTGAGGGCATTTCAATGCAGCCAGCACTGTTTCGCTCAATTGCTAAAGCTACTGCTTTTCTTGCAGTTACTCTCATGCTCACCGGTATTGTCCAGGGGCAGTGCGCCCTGGCGCAAAAGCCAGTCCGCCTTGCCATCGCAGGGCTCGTTCATGGGCATGTGGATGGCATGTTACGGCCAGCTCTGGAGCGGAAAGATGTCGAGGTCGTTGCGATCTATGAGCCCAAAGCCGAGTTAGCACGCCAGTATGCACAGCGTTATGGACTTCCTGACGCGCTGTTCTTTACTGACCTCAACAAGATGCTGGCGACTTCCAAGCCAGACGCTGTCGCGACGTTTACAAACACATTCGATCATGCGATGGTGGTGGAGGCGTGCGCGTCACACCATGTTCCAGTCATGATGGAAAAGCCCCTGGCGGTGAGCATGGAGCACGCGCGCAGAATTCAAAATTCAGCTGCTCGAGCCGGCATCCCGGTTGTTGTCAACTACGAAACGACCTGGTATGCCAGCCACGGTGCTATCTGGGAGCTAAAACAGCAGTCAGCAATTGGCGACATTCGTAAGATGGTCGCGATGGATGGGCATCAGGGGCCGAAAGAGATCGGCGTTGGACCGGATTTTCTCAGCTTTCTTATCGATCCAAAGCTGAATGGAGCAGGAGCGCTATTCGATTTCGGCTGCTATGGCGCCAACCTGATGACCTGGCTGATGGAAAATCAGCGTCCGATCGCAGTTACCGCTGTCACACAGCAGTTCAAACCGCAGATCTACGCTCAGGTGGACGATGAGGCAACGATTTTGGTGGAGTATCCTAAGGCGCTGGGCATAATCCAGGCGTCCTGGAACTGGCCAACAGGGCGCAAGGACCTAGAGGTTTATGGTGAGAGCGGCTATGCGATTGCAACTGGCGGCGGCAATCTCCGCGTGCGGCTGCCTGGCAAGCGTGAGGAAACCCTGTCGCCAGCGCAGCCGAAGTGGAAAGACGCTCTTTCGTATCTTATCGCAGTGGTTCGCGGCGAAACCAAACCGTCGGGACTATCATCTCTTGAGAACAATATGATTGTTACGGAGATTCTCGATACCGCGCGCAAGTCCGCGCAGTCTGGTAAGCGAATAGTCTTGCCGCGGTAGCTTCGTTAGGGCTTGGTGTCCGCCCCATTACCTAACACCTAAGCCCTACATTTTCTCGTTACTTGTCCGGACCAGTAGATCCTGGAGTGCCTGGCGCGCCTGCTGCTCCGGGGGCGCCCGCCGCACCAGGTGCGCCGTCCGCACCAGAGGTCCCAGTTGCGCCGGTCGCACCGGCAGCCCCTGGTTTTCCGTCCTGCCCAGGCGTGTTCGTAGGAACGACGACGGTCGTCCGATCACGCGCGGGTCGATCGACGATAACTGTTTTGGTGGTATCGGTGGGCGGGTTAACCTGAGTACACCCGACAAAGCCAATCAACGAAGTTAGTATCAAACCGTAATAAAATCTCTTCATGCAAGTTCCCTCTCTGAGCAGTCCACATGCGTGCTGGTATTGGTGTATAATCATTTCACTGAAAGTCGCCTTGCACAGAGTGGAGAACAGTGCAGGCCAGATGACTTCCGGAATGGATAACCAAGCCTTATGATCAGGTTAAATGGCCAACGTTACAGAACGGTTCTGCGGCCCACTAACATGTCATAGACAAACATGATCACGGCGACGACAAGTATCAGGTGGATTAATCCGCCGCCTACATGGAATGAAAATCCTAAAAGCCACATGATGATCAGGATTGCAACGATAGTCCTCATAGCTTCTTTCTTCCTTTCGGCGTCGAATAGCAGTGTCGTCGAGTCGCCGCTTGGAAGACAGTGGCACGCCTGAGGATGTTCCTTCTTCGTTGCAAAGGAATTTGCATTTGCACCGTGCAATAGTTGCGCATCATTATGAAGGGGGCGATCAATGGCAGATGAGCTGTTCAGCGCGGCAACCGCTAAACAAATGATCAAAGCCGCCAAAGCGGGCGATATCGACTCGGCAAGGGCAATTCTTCAAGCCTGTCCAGCGGTAATTGACGCTCGGGACACGGATGGTTCAACTCCGCTGCACTGCGCTTCCTGGAAGGGACATCCCGAAATGGTCGCGCTGCTACTAGATGCAGGAGCCGACATTCAGGCTAAGAATGAGAATACGCACTGGGGAGATACGCCGTTGCATGCCGCTGCTCATGGCAATCAGCGTGCAGTCGCCCAAATTCTAATAGAACGTGGCGCACAACTTGATGCTCTAAATGCCAATGGGAATACTCCCCTACAGGAGACAGAGGCTCACAATGCGACCGCAGTAGCTAATCTGCTCAAAAAGACGCTAGCTGCTAAATCGTAACCCAATATCATGGAGGCGTGGATCAGGCTGTGTATCTCTATGGAGCCGAGGACTATGCATCATGGTGGCAAAACGATTTAGGCATGCGGTTGAACCGGGCGCCTTCGCAGCATTCGTCCGGCAGGCGAACCAACTACCGCATTACCGCATTACCCGGTTACCGTTGGCAGTCCTTTGCGTGCGATGGTCTCGATCACTTCACAGAATCGGTCAAGTTCCGGAAGCGTCGTGTATACGTTCGGCGTCACACGCAATCCCTGGAACTCGTCGTGAACTATTGGCGTTACCAGAATTCGATGCTTATCAAACAGGTAGCCAGTGACTTTGCCGATATCCTGGCCCTCAATCTGCACATTGGCGATCGCGCACATCTGAGCTGGATCGAAGGAGGTATTGAACCGAATCTTCGGCACATCTTTCAGCCGATCCATCCAATATCGAGATAGATATCGCAGTCGCGCTTCCTTCCGTTCGCCTCCAATTCCATGATGAAAAAGGAGCGCTTCGCCAATTGCCAGCTTCGGCGCAGCCGAGTGTGTGCCTATCTCTTCAAACTTGCGGATATCACTCGCCTGCTTTTTGTCGGAGGCGAGCAGCGGCCAGATTTTCGAGATCTTATCGTGCTTCACATAGAGCATGCCCGTACCCTTTGGAGCGTAGAGCCATTTATGCAGGCTGGTGCCATAGTAATCGCAATTAAGATCGGCCTGCTTAAAGTGAAACTGCGCAAAGGTGTGCGCACCATCAACAATGGTCTCAACACCCTTCGCTCTCGCCATATCACAAACCGCTTTTACCGGCATAATCTGGCCCGTAAGATTAATCTGGTGGGCAATCTGGATCAGTCGCGTGCGTGGAGTGATGGCTCTCTCGTACGCATCGGTGATCTCTTCAACGTGCTTAGGCGGCACCGGTATCTTAATCAGCTTAAGCTTAATTCCATCTCGCAACTCCCGCTGACGCATCGTGTTGAGCATGCGGCCATAGTCCTGAGTTGTTGTCAGGATTTCGTCGCCCGGCTTCAAATCGAACCCGAGCAGCAGAGTTTCAAGCGAGTCCGATGCATTTCGTGTAATTGCGATCTCCTCACGGTCACAGCCGAAGAGTTGTGCCAGCCCCGTTCGAATCGTTTCGGATTGTGGCTCGAGAAGCTGCCACATCGTGTAGGCCGTCGCATCCTCTTGCTGCCAGATGTACCGAACCAGAGCTTCCGTAACAAGGCGTGGGCTGGGTGAAACACCCCCGTTGTTCAGGTTAACAATTCCACGCGTGACGGTGAAGGATCTCTGAATCTCGAACCAGAAGTCCTCCTGCATGGCCGCCTCTTCAACAGATAAATGTGCGACAGTGTTCACTGCTGCAAGCGTGTCATCGAGGAGGGAACCAACTGCCGCGCACGAGAGTGCGGCAACGCCAAGCCCCT
The DNA here is from genome assembly GCA_903919615.1 of uncultured Chthonomonas sp. Classification (GTDB taxonomy): domain Bacteria; phylum Armatimonadota; class Chthonomonadetes; order Chthonomonadales; family Chthonomonadaceae; genus CAIXIX01. The sequence goes on along the minus strand of CAIXIX010000588.1, from coordinate 34,450 downwards.
TGCCTGCGTGGTTAAGAAAGTTGCGTCGGTCCATTTGGGTCAGTTTCATAGGGCATCTCCGGGGCACGCGGTCAACACACGAGAAGTGGCAATAGTACCCTGCATGGGCGGTTCCTGGCACTTAAGATTGACGTTACGTTATTATATTATCCGCTCGCTATTACCGATCACAGAGTCAATATTTCACTGGTTTATGATAAAGGCTGGGCTTTTTGAGGCGTCACCCATGCCCTTAGACTTCTTGATGCGAGCTCAATCTAGCTTGAAAGTAAACAATTTTAGCTCTTTCGTCAACTATCTACAAGAATCTATTGTGCTGTTTCTGTTCATCTGGTATCCTATATGCAGGTATTCCAGATTCCAGAGTTGCATCTGAAATTCTGTGAAGCAACATTTCGCATCCGCAATATCCGAAGTTAGGATGTCTCGCCACGAAAGGTGAACAAGCCGTGCTCCGATGTATTAATAAACTAGTCCTTACTGCAGGGTTATTTGTAGCTTGTGCCAGTGCTCATGCCCAGGTAATTCTGTTTACTGAGAGCTTCGTTGGTTCCGGGTCTCTTGACGGCGTAGCGTTTACCAATCAGACGATATCCTTCCAGGGATTTACAGCGTTGAGCCAGGTGGTGAACAACGGCGGCGGCTTTTATTCGGCTTCGATACCGCAGCCTTTTACGGGTGTAACCGTTGGTAACCTTACTGACAAGATGCTAGATTCTATCCTGTTCTACAATACTCAGCCGAATACGTCGGTTGGTCTTTATGACCTTACGACGGGTGCCTTTATCGCAACAAGTAATCCGAGCCTTTCAACCTACACACTGTCGACGCCAATCAATCTCACCGGCCCTGCCGTGCTTGGCCCTGGCAACGGTAACAACCTCCAGACTGCGAATGGTCACCTGGTTATAACAGGTCTTACGCCTACGTCCCACTTTACGGCACAGTTCGCTATGGTGCCAGAGCCAGGCGTAAATGCAATGCTTGCAGGCATGGGCGTAACGGGGCTCATGGTTGCAAAGCGAAGGCTGCGCCGAAAAAGCGTTCGCGCCTAATCGCTTCTCATACGATTAACATAACTGGTTTCAATGGCCTGGCTCACGGATGAGCCGGGCCATTGACTTTTTTGCGTATAGGATCAGGTTTAGCTTGAAATATCTCGTTTGCATTCTTCCCGTAGTTACAACTGTCCTCATTCTCGGCGCCGCGCCTATGCGTGGTCAGGGTTGGGTTAAAACGAAGCGGCCCGGCCTGGTGACTCTCGATTCTGGTAAACGGAATCCAGTGTTTATGGTCGGCGAACCAATCCAGTTCAGCATTAAAGGCAACGGAGCGATCAACTGGGAGGTCCGTGGATTCGAGGGAGACATCCTCGATCGTGGCACCACTGGCGACGGCACGCAGATCAGTATCAAGCCGCAGCCGCCCGGCTGGTACAAGCTGTATGTTTACGGTTCTGAGGCGCATCCTCCCTTCGGTACAGAGGTTGGAGGCACCACCTTTGTCGTCTTTCGCAAGAAGTCTGGCTTTCCAGACCTGCCTCCTAAGGGCACGCCTTACGGCTCCTATCCCGCTATGGATGAGCCGATGCGAGGTGTTACCGGCATGGGACCACAGCGCCATGCGGTGGACGCCAACAAGCCAGACGAATCAATCCGTAAGCTGGAAGCAGATATCGAGCTCGATAAGACATACTATCTGCCCTACGATCCGCTACGGAAGCGGGCGCTTATGGTCGCCTTTCCGAATGGCACGAAGAACCTGGATGGCGTTCGCAAAATCGTCGAACACTTTAAGAACGATGTGGAGTACTGGGAGCCGCGCAATGAACCCAATGGCGGCAGTACAGGCGCCAACTTTGTAGTCAATGAGATGAAACCGTTCTACGAAACGGTCAAGAGCGTCGATCCAAAGCTGAAAGTGCTCGGTCCTGGCACCGTTTCTATCGGACCATTTGGCTCTGGATTAAATTGGATAGAGGATTTCCTGAAGGCGGATGGCGGGAAGTATATCGATGCCTTCTCTTTCCATGCTTACAACACGGTAAACGGCGACCTGTGGCTGGCACGTAAAGGTATGGATAGCCTCAAAGCGCTCTTAGCGAAATATGGCCTTGAGAAGATTGAGAAGTGGCAAACCGAACAGGGCTTTTTCGCTGCGATGTATGGCTCGTATCAGCCTGGTCATCAGGCGCGGTGGACCACGTTGGAGATGATGGTCTATGAGCAGTACGGCATTCCGAAGGAGCACAACCATCTCTGGTATGATCGGAGCCATGGTTTCTGGGAATTCCCCACGTGGTGGGAGAACGAGGATGGGAGCCTGAACCCTGCTGCGCCGCTCATGCGCGTCTGGTCTGAAGAGCTTTACGGAACCCGTTTCGCCCATAGCTACGATTTGGGCGCCAATGGCAACACGCTCTACCTGGGCAGCATCTTTACTGGTCCCGGCAAGCGTGTTGCAGCATTCCAGAGCGCCGGCAGCACCGACGGACACATTGAGATCAAAGTCAGCTCAGGCTCGAAGCTGCACATCGTTTCCGCATTCGGCGTGGAGAGCGATCTGCCCGTGCGCGCCGGTAAGGTTGATCTGCCAGTTCCTCAACTGCCAGTTTACGTTGAGCCAACAAAAGACCAGCAGATCACGCCGATTCCTATCGATTTCGGCCCGAACCTCGCACTTCAGGCTGGAGTTACCGCTTCCGCGTCCGGAACGGGACAGCACCCGCTGGACAAGCGGATCGATAATAACATCAAGAAGATAATAAATGGTGTCTACGAGAACTGGTACTGGAATCAGCAGCGAGACACGCAGCCCTGGATGGATGATACGAAGGGCTTCCCAGCCTGGGTCGAGATCGACCTTCCTTCGCCTCAAAAGGTCTCCCGCGTTCTAGTCTTCTCCGGCAATCCGTGGCAGTGGATGGCATCCCTGCTCGATTATGAGCTTCAGGTAGATCAGAGCGGTAAGTGGGTTACAGTGGATCGTGTAAGCGAGCCAGCCAGAACCATCAAGGTCTACACCTCAGTAACGCGCACCACGGTCGACAGCTTCGCCACCGACCGGTGGATCTTCCAGCATTCCTTCAAGCCGGTAGTAACCAGCAAAATCCGACTGCTTGTGCACGATACTACCTGGGGTGGTGGCGCAACACAGGATGTGGTGATGGCCGGCGGTCAGACGGGTGCGCATCAGATCATGCTCCGCGAAGTGGAGATCTACGCGAAGTAGGTCGGGTCAGAAGGTCTATGAAGTCTTTGAGGTCGTTGAGGATGATGAAGAAGAAGTAGAAGAGGTGAATTCCATAAAACCAACCCTGAACCCTCACCGTATTGTGGGTGAACCGGTTTGATTTCCGGAAGAAGGCGGTCTCATGCGCAAAACCGAATCGCTCGATCTCACCGTGGAACATCAGGAGATCCTGGCCGGACTCACAAGTAAACATGTGGGATACAGAATCACCACCGAACGCCGCCTGCAGGAGATGGGCCCACGCGGCGCCGAGATCCTACTGGATATTCTGAGGCGGATGGGGCAGCAGCGCGGTCATGCTGCACGCCTGACGTGGGTTATGATCGCTGGCATCGGGGTAGCCATGGTTACTTTTGTCGCGATAAGCGCCCTCTCCGGCAACGCCATGAGCCTCACAGGCCTGTTCGGGATATTTGGTTTCCTTGGGCTGGGCGCGTTTATGGGCCCACGCCCGGGATACTATCAGGTGATCAACGCCCTTTCTCAACTCAATGATTGTCGAGCAGTAGGCGCTCTGGCCGATGCCTTGAGCATCCGCGAGATTAATTCGCGGGCAGCAGTCGTCCGCGCTTTGATGCAGCTGATGCCGCAGGTCACCGCAGAAGATGCGGCAGCGCTCACTATCACTCAGCGGACTGCCTTGCGCGGACTGCTGACAGGATCCGTACCGGATCTCGAGGCGGACCTGATGGTGGATCTTATGAAGACCCTTTCGAAGGCGGAGGATGTTGCCTCTCTAAGCCTGATCGGGAGGATCGCAGCACGCCACCCACAAACCGATAATGAACAGCGGGTGGTGGATGCAGCGAATGAAACCTCACGGCTTCTGCAGGCAGCGAAACTTCGGCAGGATGATCCACAGTGGCTGCTGCGAGCATCCGCAAATGCCGCTCCTCCGGAACAGCTGCTGCGCGCAACAGCGGGAGTGCGCGCCGAACAGCCGGAGCAACTTTTGAGGGCCGGCACAGGGCCGACAGAGGATGAGTAGAAGATTTGGCACAGGGAGTGGCGATGCGGTTATGAAGATGATCCGTAAAGTTAACAGCAAAATCTATACGCAGCAGCAGCAAGAGATCCTCAACGGGCTCATCAGCCCGAAAGTTGGCGTACGCATTGCGATGGAGGAGCGTTTAAGGGAGATGGGTCCCGAAGGTGCGCAGCTTCTGCTCGATTCTCTCATCTGCATATCAGCCGTTCGCAAGCGCAGTGTGCGCTTTTTCTGGATCTTCATGGGTGGCATTGGCGCTGTTGGCGCTGCCATTGCGACCGCCCTTGTTCTGACGCACCACTACGTTGCACTCAGCGGACTCAGTGGCCTTTCTGGTTGTCTCGGCCTCATAGGGCTGCTGGCTCCCCCCACAGAATACGCTTCCGTAATCACAGCACTATCACAACTGGATGATAAGCGCGCGGTAGGGCCGCTCGCAGATGCCCTTGGAGCGCGCGATATCAACTCTCGCACCGCAATCGTGCGCGCCCTCATGCGGCTGCTGCCATTGCTCACGAGCGAAGATATCGAGTTTGTGACCGCATCTCAGCGACGCGCATTGCAGGCTTTGCTCGCAGGCAGCGACCCAAATACCGAAACGAGCCTCATGCTCACGCTAATTCCTGCGTTGGCCGCCATCGAAGACACCAGCTCCCTCAATATCATAGAGCAGCTCGCATTGCGCCGTGCTTCCACTGAGAACGGACGCGCCGTTAGCCAGGCAGCAAACGAAGCGCTGCCACTGCTACAGGCTGCAAAGCAGCGGCAGGAGAGCCCGCAGGTTCTGCTGCGTGCATCCTCCGGTGGCACCGCCCCGCAACAGCTATTGAGACCCACAAGCTACAACCCCACCACACCTCCAGAACAGCTGCTTCGTGCAGGGAGCGGTAGTGAGAGCGCGGAGTAGGGAATCGCCTCGCCATCCGGCAGGCGCAATGTCCGTCCTAAAGCCCAACACCCAACACCTGTCCTCCGCCTGCTAGTATAATCTTCACAGTAGTTGCATTGTTTCAGTACCTGTGAGGTTCATGCTATGACAGCCCGATTGTCTCTTCGCTCTGCCCTCGTCACCCTGTTCGCCGCCGCATCGCTCCTGCTGTTTACTTATCGAAATGCATCCGCGGATGACGCCTATACCATGGAACTGCAGGCCGCGACCTACGACGAGGAGTGCCTCATCTACACGCTGCAGGGGCTGGTCAATCGCGATGAGCCTCGCCTTTTTCTGGATACCAACTCCGTCTTCTGGCAGTGCCCAACCTCCGATAAGTACTGGATGAACTACCTTCACGATAAGAAGGGGTTCAACTTCCATCCGCTGGGCGGAATGCGCGAGACCATCGAGCATTTTAAGGCCAGCGCTAAAGGCCTGGCGCTGTACGATCCCGCGCGGGATGCGTCCCGCTACGTCGCGCTTACGCTCTGTGCGCAGAAGAATCTGCTGCCCGTCACGCCCGATATCCTGGCATACCGCACTCCTGCGCTATCAGCGGGGCTCGGCTGGACCGACGATTCGATGCAGCAGCCAACGTTATGGCATGGCGCTGGCGCGCGCGCCGAAAAGACTTCGGAGGGGCTAAAGGTCACCGTCATTGGCCCGACTCCGCCCTACGGCGCTATCGATCGCCCTATCCTGCTCCATCGGGACCGTTCTCCCATTCTTGAGGTGACGGTCGCATCCTGTAAAGGTCTGTGGGCCGCAAAGATTGGCGAGGGCGGCTCAGTCGATACCGAACTGATTCGAGAGAATGACCGCACAGGCGTGATCCGCCAGGATCTGCGCGGCGCGGTAATGACAAAGGACGGTCGCGTGACGCTGCGCCTCTTTGCAGTTGGCGCAGATTCGGCGGTGGTGATCAGCCGTGTGCGGCTGCTCGATGCCGATGGCAGGCCGTTCGCTTCGACGATGGAGAAGGCGCCAGACTGCTTCGCCGGACTGCCCATCGTTGAAGATCTGCGTGGTAGATGGACCGACGATCCAACCGCGTATCGCTGGGCAATCGACAACTTAATGGCTGGCTGCACGCGCAAACTTGCCTTTAGCGGTGGCCATACGCACGACGACTCCTGGCTGGGCGGAGATCCTGGTATCACCATCGGGCTCGACTATCCGATCGCGCAGAAGGCCTTCTGTTTCAATCTTTCACCCGTCGGCAAGCCCTGGCAGCACGATGGCAAACAGCTTCCCGGCTATGTGAACCAGGCAAAGCTGTTCGATGAGATCATGAGCCGACTCGATCGCCCCTCCGGTGTCTTCGGTTGGGCCGAGCCAGAGGATCAGTACTGCGGCCGCATCTCCGCCGATGGAAACTTTGTAATGTGCTGCGGCGCGCCGAACATGAGCTTCTGGGCGAAGATCCCCACTTCAAGGCCGCGTATCCCTGTTCGCACACCTGCATCTGTGGCGCTCAAGCCGAAATATTATGTTGTGTTTCAGACCAACGAGGGCGATACGCCGAAGATCCTGAGCGGCTTGATGGCGTCTGCATGGATCAATCCAGTGCGCGGTAAGGCGCCAATCGCGTGGGGGATCGACCCGCACATTGCCGACTTCGCGCCCGCGCTTATCGAGTACTACGCCAGCACAGCAACCGAGCAGGATAGCTTCTTCGCCGGATGCAGCGGGGCCGGCTACTGCTACCCGTGGCATATGCCGAACACGGCGGACTATGCTGCACATGCGGGCCGATGCCTCAAGGATTACGGGCCCGCGGTGGTGGATATCTGGGAGAATGCGATACAGTTGGACAAGTACGCGGCGTTCAATCAACGCGTCCACGCGAGCTGTTTCACCCAGCAGACGGTAGGCGCGGCGCGCAACGCCTGGCTGGAGGACGGTATCCCGGTGATCAGCGCCGATTCCCGGCTCTACTACTACGAACCGAAGGGGGCAGACCCGGCTGGTATCGTGACCAACCTCATTCGCGATGTCGCAGCTGTGCACGAAGCGCCCTACTTCATCCTCTGTTACGGCAACGTCAATCCCGATTTCCCGGCGCAGGTTGCAGAGATACAGCGCCGCCTGCCTGCCGATAAGTTCGAGGTAATCGGGGTCGATCAGATGTCAGCATTGGCGAAAGAGGCGGGCAAGCTGCAGTTTCAGGTGGAGAGTGTAGGCGCATCGCCCGGAACGCAGATCCACGCTCATGTAACGCTCTGCAATCCAGATGGAAACGCGGGAGAGGGCGGCCGAGTGAGTCTTCAGCTGCCCGCAGGTTGGAGTTCAGAGCCGCCGGTGTGGGAGCATGGTCCCATTGGGAAGGGGACATCGCTGCACAAACAGATGGTCATCAACGTCGGTGCAGCGCCAAGCGATGGCAGCGCCACCATAACCTGCAAGGATCTGCGCTGGGGCGCAGTTCGCTCTGCGAAGCTTACGGTCTACGCAGAGACGAAGCGACTTGCCGATTTCAGCAGCGCTGAAGGATGGACCGCAGGCAGCGGCGCGACCTTAACCGCGAAGGATGGCATAGTAAAGCTGCGGACCACTGCTGACTACGCGGCTGCCAACCACAGCGTCGAGATCGATTTCGATCGGAACCCCATCCTTGAAATCGGTATTCCGAGCATTGAGGGCGCCTGGGCGCTAAAGGCAAATGATGGAACGCTCGCAGTCGATCTCATCGTTCAGGGCGATACCGGCCAATCGGGCAGGTTCAGCTACAACCTTGCACAGCTCCTCAAATGGACCGGCAAGAAGCGCTTCAATCTCGTGCTTTTTGCGATTGGGGCCGGCAAAGCCGTATCGGTGAATGATTTGGTTGTGCATTATGGGAAGTGAATTAGGAAGGTCTAAAACGTCTTTGAAGTCTTTGATGTCGATGAAGTAGATGCAGGTATCAATCCCGAATTTTGTGCCTTCTACGTCTTATTGCGGCTAAATCTGCTTATCTGATCGCTTGTTGTAAGAATATGCCCGATTTCTGCGATTGAGTCGTTACAGATGTGAATTGGAGGGCGTTGGGATGCATGCTTTTGTCAGCGACTTAACACAGCGAATGAATCAGCTTGGCATAATTGCCAGCGAGCTCTGGATCGCCTCCAATCTGTTTGATGTGCGTCTCCATGTACCTGTAAGCATCGATTGGGATGAGAGCGAAATTGGGATAAGGATCTCTTCCAATCAATTTTCGGATGCTCATCGCGGCGCATGTTCTAACAAATATCTGCGCGCCACCCTTACGCTTTCGCAAAGCATCCACACACGCCTGGCCGCTGCTTCCGATCCGCTAACGATCACGATTCCCTTTAACGGGTTACAACACCCGGTTGGACTCGGGATTGTGGTAGTCGGGCCGAACGGAATGCCCGTCGCCCTTCCATTCCGGCTGCGGTCCGATCGGAAGAGCCTCACTGGCAGTCTGAGCCCTGCCGTCCTAAAGCGGCTGACCGACGGTTCACCCGCAGATGCGCCGATTGAGCTAGTGGTGTTTAGCGCGAACGGATAGTCAAGTCTTGAAGTCTATGAGGTCTTTGAGGTTGATGCTATTGAGTGCGATGTATTGGTAGTGGCGCCGCTTGCAGCGCCGCATTTGGGTTGCACGAAGCTCTATTCCGGCCAGCGCCAAACCCAAATTTTGGCGTCTTTGCGACTATGCGTCAGACTCTTCTACGTCCCCTCGCAGGACAATCGTTGCCCAGCAGGGAACGGTCTTCAAGCGACCGGCAATCGGAGGGTGTTCGGATGCGAGTGTTGAGCGTGTTGGTGATTCTGGCGATACTATGCGCCGGATCGCTAGTATTGGCCGATTCGGCAGATGGGCCAGCGCTACATTCAGCGCAGGCTCCAATTGCGTCTTTTGTGTTCGGCGTCTACTGGCCATGGGAACGGACCGATCGCATCGCGAACAACGTCGGTGTTGAGAAGTGGGCTTTCGTGCAGCAGACATGCGAGATGCTTGGGCGAAGCGGTGTCAACACGATCTGGGTTGTGAACATCGGCAGTAGCGATACGAAGAGACTCGCTGCCATCGCGGGCAAGGCACATATAGAGCTTCTGCCGTGTATCGGCGAGATCGAGCCGCATAACTGCGGTGGGACGATGGGCATGGACCCGAAGCAGGCCGATTTCCATGCGAAGGCGATCGAGTACTACCGCAAGACGATCCCGCAGGTCGTTCAGGAGTTGGGTCCGGAACGGGCCAACATCCGGGCCTGGGTGCTGTGCGACGAACCATCCGGCCCTTTCGCAGATCTGATGGAGCCCATGCGCCAGATCTTCGTTGAGGCGGATCCCGAACGCCCCGTCACGGCTGTCTCGATGTGGGTGGACACGCCGAACCTCGTCGCGAAGACGCGGCTAACTACCTTCTGTGTGGACCTCTACCCCTTCTTCTCTGCAGGCAATCCCAATGGACCCAACAGGCCCGATTCATCCCGTAACTTCTTAACATCCAATGCGCAGGCAATGGTGGATGCAGCCGGTAAGGACGGCCGGACCGGGCTGCTGATGCCGCAGTGCTACAACGAGATTTGGGGACCATACAGGCAGGAGAGAAATGGGTCACTCACCGCATTGCCGGGTGCGTTCGTGCATTGGCGTACCCCTACGCCTGCCGAGATCCGCTGGCAGATCTGGGAGGGGCTTCGACTTGGAGTGAAAGGCACAGTGTTCTTCTGCCTGCTCGGCCCCGGCGAATCCAACGAGAAAGCTGCTCCCATCACCGATCCTGCCCTGCAATCCCTTATTGTGCGCCAGCCAACACCGGTCGGCCCTGCATCACTGCTGGACCAGAACGGGCTGGCAACCTCTCAGTTCAGCGAGATGTCGGCGCTATATGTCGCTTTGGGTCGGCAAAGGGAGCTGTTGAGGCGCCTTAAGCGTATCGAGACGGATTGGCTCACTGCTGCGGGTGGCACTCAGACGGGCTCGTTCGAGGATCCGAAAACCGGTCGGATGTTCGTAGTGGTGGTAAATCCCGATTTCGATCGGCCCGCGGAGGCGATGCTAACGGCGCACACGAGAATCCGCAAGGTGCGGGATGTGCTTGGTCGATCTAACCCGAGCATACACGTGCTTACCGACGGCAGCCGGACCTTCACGGTTAGCCTGACGCCAGGTAGTGGCGCGATTTTGGAAATTAGTAGGTCAGGACTGTGAATGGGAAGGCCTCTGTATGGGAAGCTCTATGAAGTCCTCGATGTCTCTGAAGTCTTTGAAGTTAATGCGATGTATTGGTAGTGGCACAGTCCTATAGAGCTTTCGTTTCGCACGCTGCAATCTACGAACAAAGAAGCGCGCGTTTCCTACGCCAATTCCGCCCGCAGGGCAATTGTACTTAGCTGGGCCGCTCACAGCCCAGTAACTTGCCGCGCCATCTTAACTTTCGTCCTCTGGGCCGGGCAAAGCCCGGTCCAGAGGATGAAAAGCGTTTGGAATTTGATTACGACTGTCACCAGGGCATGAATGCCGCGTCTAGGAACAAATGCCCTTCGGGCAGCGCCCCCTAAACACAATCCGCACCGCGCCACTATCCGGCAGGTGACACGTCCGTCACCGTTCCATCATCCCTTATCCCTATTCCCTACAATTCGCACTTTTTGTAACGCTTTTTGTATCCCCGCTTGCTGTATTATTCTAATGTCACAGTTTCGCATCGGATGCGATTCATTCAGCCAGGGAGGTCGGAATGGGCAGAACAATTGGAGGGAAAGCGCTTTTATTGTCCTCAGCAATGCTGGGGTTAGCTATTCTGGGATGTCCGCGTCAGCAGGAAACTACGCCACAGTCTCATACTTCGGCACAGGTACTAACGGTCAAATATCTGGATCAGGGCTGGACAGATAAGGTTCGAAAGCGCTTTCACTACGAATCTCAGGGTTCGGAGCTGATCCCATACTACTGGTTTCTCAATCTGCTTGAGCCGGACGGTAAGAAGCTCTTCAAGGATGATCTTGTCAAATACGGAATGTTGTACGACCCCACCCTGCCGGACGCTGATCTCAATCCGGACAACCTGCCCATCGGATTCGCCCGCCAGGATGAAAAGGCGACGATCAATGGCGTAAGCGAACCGCACTGGCTGGGGCTTACTTGCGCTGCTTGCCATACCGGCGCTTTCACGTACAAACCGGACAAGCCTGGCGCGCTGTTGACCACCTATATTATTGATGGCGCGCCATCAAGCTCCGATCTTGGCACATTCTTTCAGGATCTCGGCAAGGCTGTTCAGGCGACCGCCAATGATCCGGCAAAACTCGAGGCTCTGGCGAAACGCGTGCTTGAGAAGCACGATGGTAAGTCAGTTGAAGAGATATCGGCACGATTCAAGTCTTTTTCGACGGAGCTGTCGAAGATCGTAGAGCTAGCGACACCCACGAATCCCTGGGGTTCCGGACGTGTTGACGCATTCGGGGTGATCTTCAACCGGGCTTGCGACTACGACAATCCTGGCGTTGTTGAGCCATTCTCCCCTCCGGATGCGCCAGTAAGCTTCCCCTTCCTCTGGTACAGCGGTCGTCAGGATCACATTCAATGGCATGGTGAAGTGCCAAATCAGGATTGGGTCAGTCGGTTCGGCAGAAACACCGGCGAAGTTATTGGAGTGTTCGCACGGGTAGACGTTAAACCAGGCGCCTTGAAGTACAAGGGCAGCATCAATCCAAAGGGGCTTGGGCAACTCGACGAATACATCGAAGACCTTAAAGCGCCGGTATGGGCAGAAGTTTTTGGTCAGCCCGATGAGAAAGACCAGGTGCTGATAAACAAAGGCCGAGAGCTGTTCAAAGCGAACTGCGGTACAGGATGGTGTCATCACGATGTCGCTGCGAAGGGCGGCATGCTGGCAGTTAGACCGACGCCGCTGTTGCCGGGCTTGAACACAGACGATACCATGACAAAACTCGTTCACACGCGTTCGGCGCCGACCGGGGAGCTTGCGGGCCACCTTTCTCTGATTATTGCAGGCACGAAATTTGGCTCGACCGCACCTGCCGATCAGATCGTTGTCAACGTCGCTGCAGGGGGACTTCTCGACAAAAAGGCCGAGGTTATAAGCGCGTTTGCCGACCATGTGATCAGCAAGCTGATCCACCCTGCCGGTCAGTCGAAGGCCGAAGCTGATACCGGCGTTAGTAATGCTAAGAGCACCGCGAACGTGGCTGTCACAGATCAAAAACTGGTCTCGGCGTACAAGATCAAGGATACGAATGTTACCGGCAAAGCCGCTGGGGCAGGATACGATCCAACTAAGGATGGTTATGAGTCGCGGCCGCTGGCCGGCATCTGGGCGACTGCGCCGTATCTGCACAACGGCTCCGTTCCAAACCTCTTTGAGCTGCTTTGGCCGAATAAGCGAGAGGACAGATTCTATGTCGGCGCACTGGCCTACGACACCAAGAATGTCGGCTACATCTGCGATGGAACAGCCGGAGGACAGCCATTCAATACGAAGCTGAAAGGCAACAGCAATTCGGGACACACGTACGGCAGCACCCTCTCCGAAGACGATCGATGGGCGATCATAGAGTATCTGAAAAGACTATAAGAGGAAAGGTCGATTCAGGTCTATGAGGTCTATGAAGTTGATGCAGGAAAGGCAATTAGCCCTGAAAGGGCATAAGAGGATAGCCCAGTGCTGAAGGCCTGGGAATTGCGTGTGTCCAACGGTAATTCCGCCCGAAGGGCGATTGCAACTAGGCGGGCCGTTCACGGCCCAGTGACACGGCGTGCCTTTTCAACTCTCATCCTCACCTCGGGAACGGGCACAGCCCGTTCCCGAGGTGAGGATGGTTGGTATAGGGTCGGCTTCTTAACTACGGCATGAATGCCGCATCTAGGAACAAATGCCCTTCGGGCAGCACTTCCTCAATGCAATTAAGCACCGCCGCCATCGGGCAGGCACATCAGTTACCCATTTACCCCATTACCAACCTACCATCCCTTCCCGTCTACTTCTGCTTTATCGTGGTGACGTTCTGCTCCATTTTGGCGAGGTTATCCAGCACCTGGGCACGCTGATCGAGCGCCTTTAGGCCGGGCAGAATAAAGATGCGCTCCAGGAATTCTGCCACACCGCCTACCGGACCGGTAACCTGTTCGTAGAGGCCGGTGGTCCAACTGACGCTCGCCAATGGGTTCGGTTTGCCTGCAGCCAGGTCCTCCTGGCTCTGGGTGTAGGTCCCCATCGGCCGCGGAGCTTGGGCAAAGTTGAAGCAGGTATCCCAGATACTCGGAGCCAGCTTCCATCGCGTTCCGAATACCTCTTCCGGGAAGTCAATCTGCCAGCGTTCCGCGATGCTCTTAAGGATGGAGGTATGGTCGAAAACGGTGCTGCAAATGCCCTTTTTCGCGTACGGGCTAATCACAAGCGCAGGCACGCGGAAACCTAACGGGTCATCTTCCGGAGCAACGCCCGCTTGCGCTTCGAAGCTGCTCGGCGGCACAACATGGTCGTAAAACCCACCATTCTCATCGTAGAGAATAACCAGGGCGGTGTTGTTCCAGCTTTCAGAGTGCGTCAGTGCGTCCACGATGAGGCCAATAAACTTCTGTCCCATTCGAACATCGTAGGAGGGATGATCGTCGGTCAGCGTGAACGCGGGATCGACAATGCTTATGGTCGGCAGCGTGTTCTCTCGGCAGTCGTTAACGAAGTTATCGACCGAAGTGAAGTTGCCGAAGGCGTGTCGCGCGGCAAAGGTGTACCAGAATGAGAGGAAGGGCAGATCGGAGAAGTAGCACTTCCATGTCAGTTTGTCACTTGTCGAGGGATCACGGCAGTCCTCAAGGGTGTTGAGAAACGGCGTTGTGTTGAAACCAGGAAACCCGGGGATGTTCTGGGTATCATTGTCCGCATCGCGCTTGCCGGAGTAGAGGTACTTGCGATTGGGCCAGGTAGAGCTTAACAGCGAACAGAACCATTTATCGCAAAGCGAAAACTCGTCGGCGAGCGCATAGAGAACCGGCAGTGTATTGCGCGTGTAGTAGCCCACTGGGATATTAGATGGTGCGGTCGGCTTGCCTCCGGACGACATCTTAGCCTCGAAGTGTGTGATGAAATCCGAATTGGTTCCGTTCGCATAGTAGGCGTGCTGATCGTCCCAGCCGTGCGGCGGATCGGCGTAACCAGCATACATCCCCTTTTCGCCCATGTCCCAGAACGGCACGTCGTCTCGTGCGGTATCCTTCAAAGGAGGCATCGCTGCGGTTAGTCCGTCCACCTCGGTACGGCCCTCATTCAGGGACAGGCTGCCAAAGTAGTGATCGAAGGAGCGGTTTTCCATCATCAGGATTACGAGATGTTCGATCTTTTCGAAGGGTTGCGGCATGTTAGGTCTCCCCGCGGCGACTTGCGCCGCCGCGCGATAGCTTACAGAGAGGTTGGAATGCTCTGCTGGAAATTGAACACATTGTTCGGATCGTACTGCTTTTTCACTGCCACCAGGCGCGGTAGGTTCGGGCCATAGTAATCTTCCAGATAGTTGGTCAGCGTACTGTCGTTGTAGTTTACGTAAGCGCCTTTTGTGTAGGGCAGCAGGGCATTTCGGAAGCCTTCGATCCAGGCGATGTTTTTCGCTCCATCCTCCGGCGCATTCCAGTAGGCGTTGTACTGAACCACGAACTTCGCTTTGCGCGGATAGGCAGCAGTGGCCTGCGGATCGATCCTGCTTGGCAAGCCTCCGCCCGGAAGGAACTGGATCATCGATGGTTCCGTCGGCGGTCCGGAGAGAGTTGGCACGTCATCCAGATGCTTCTTCACGATCTTCAGCGTGTCTGCATCAAAGAGCTGATAGGCGAAGGAGGAGGTGCTTTTGAACACCTCTGTGTCGCTGTGCGTTACGAGGCGCCAGGTTGGGCTGGATGGATCGACTCCCAGGAGAACCCTGGTCGCAATGAGGTAAGGAAGAACCTGAATCTGAACCGAGGTGGGGCCTGTCGCGAGCATCGGGCCGAGCACGGTGGAGAGTCTGGTGAGATCCTGATCGGAATCCGGCGTGAACTGGCCGTACAGCGTGATTGGCCTGGCCGAACTGGTGAGCATGGCTGCGTTCTTAGGATTGTTGGCCAGCATCATGAGGGAAGCGGTCATCGAATCTTCGACGACAGGCGCCCAGTTCATCCAGGCTTCTGCCACCGGGTAGAGCTGATCGTACTCCCAGCCGAGGCTGAAGACCGCAACATTGCCGACCGGGTTTACCCTAAAGGTGAAGGCTGTTACGACTCCGAAGTTTCCGCCGCCGCCGCCTTTGCACGCCCAGAAGAGATCCGGATTGGTCTGCTCATTCGCATGGATGATATCGCCATTGGCATCCACGATCTCCACATCCACCAGATGGTCGCAGGTCAGCCCCCATTTGCGCGACGTTGGGCCGAAACCACTGCCCAGGGTGAGGCCGGCGAGACCTACGGAAGGCCCGGTGGCGCCGGGAACGGCGAAGCCCGATTCACCCAGCGCCTCGTAGAACTGCAGCATGTCCAGGCCCGCGCCAACCGTGGCGACAAGCGAGTTTCGGTTCACCTGAACGGAGTCCATCTCGCTGACATCGATGATGATGCCGTCCTTCGCGAGCGATGAATAGCCCTGGTAGTTGTGCCTGCCGCAGCGGATTCGAATGGGAACGCTATTGGCTGTTGCCCACCGCACCGCATTGGAGGCATCGGCAGCGCATTGACAGAACACAATGACCTTTGGCTGATTGGCATCGAAATCGGCCCAGATCGCGAAGCCTCTTCTGGCATCATCCCATCCGGGATCTCCCGGATACAACACCCGCCCTGTCAACTCTGGCATTTCAGGTCTCCTACCTTTCACTCTGTCTGGAAGTGATCACGACATCCTGTTCGTGGTATCAAACGGTTGTATCACCTCAACGTGATACGGGTGCAATGGATTACTTTACTTCTGCCATCCTTTCATCCGCCTGCGCAAACTCGATCGACATCGTAACGCGCATCTGTATGTATCCATACACGAATCCGATGATTGAGAAGAAGATAATCAATGCCATGCCGAAGGCATTGGCTGCGGGATTACGCGATCCCGCTACGTACATGGCGACGACCTTCAAGAACGGCCATATGGTCTGCATACTTGCAAGACTGATGCCAACGACCATTTTTGTCAGCCAGTCCGAAACTTGAACCAGGTTGGAGCTTGGCGCAAGGGCGGAAGGAGGCGAACTCACGGCCGCGCCGGTACTAGTCGTCGCGGGTGAGGTTGAATGCGGAATACCGAACAGAAAGCCGAAGAAGTAACCCAGTGCGAGACAGGCCATTGCCCACATGAGTGAAGCTGCCGGTGCGATGCCGGTGAGCACTGCCCACAACAGGGCAGCCAATCCAATCGCAATCGCGATCACAATTGCGGTTGCCGAGCCTCCGATGGGGGATATCTTTGTGCGATCCAGAACGGATAGCGGCGTGACCGGCACTTCATTCGACTGGCCAGTGGCATCTTTGATTACAAATACGACGTAGTAGTAGGTTGTGCCGTTAACAAGGTTTCCATCGCGATATTGAGTACCGGCAAGAGCGGTCTGCAGATCCTCATAGGGGCCACCCTTCACCTTCGATCTTCGAATTGTAAAGCGCGTGTCCGCAGGTGCGTCCGAGCTCCAGTATAGTTGGGCGCTGCCGTTCCTGGCGTATCCACGGAGCCTGATCGATGGAGCGGTTGCCGCCACAGGAAAAGGTGCCTGTACTGGAGGCTGTTCTATATCTGTCATGATCTTGATCCTTGCCTCCCCATCATGGCCCGCAGGACGGGGAGGCGTCGATTACAGCTTCACTCCTAAACCGAGCGTGAATGTCTCGGTCTTCGTAAACGCAGGCGCATTCTTACCATGCTGGTAACCCGCGGTAAGCGCCAGAATTCCATTTGGATCCAGGTTAATGGTTGCGCTTAGATCCCCATAGAGGTAGTCCTTGTGAGCGCCATCGAGGCCATTGCGTTGGGTAAGCGAATATTTCAGCTTAACGCCACCGACTTTGGCTCCTACTTCGAACTGCGGCCTGAAGAACGTGCTGCTGACGGTTGTCGCATCAGGAGATTTGTAGTTGACATGCCCAAGTTCGAGTCCAACACGACCAAGCCAGTAGTACTGGAGCGTGCTTGTACTTTTCCCTTGCGGCGTCTTGCCATTAATCAGCAGCCACTCACCACTAGTCGTGTTGCCGATGCGGAGCAGTGGCTCGATGTTGATGAGACCCGCTACCTCTTCGACGTACTGGTTTGCGAGCCTTGTCGCTTTCGGATTTAGATGCGTTGCGGCAGACACGTTTGCGAGGTCGCCGCCCGTTTCGTATTCGGGCCCCATATAGAGTTCGGCGCCTCGCACAATCGCATGTCGGCTATCGGTGAACTGCATGTAAGTGGACGTCTGGAAGATGTAGTGCTGCCAGAAGGTCTCGCCGTTACCTTTGCCGCCATGATGGAACTCCGCGCCGAACGACGGGATAAATCTGCCCGCCTCCAGATCATTCTTGTTTCTAAGGTCGAAACGGAAGGCGGAGTCGGTGGCGAGCACCGTGCCGGATGTGAGGGTGTTTGTCCAGCTAAAGCTTGCGGCGGTTGCGCTCGTGCTGTTCGAAACGTCGGGGTTTGCCTGCCCGCTGCCGGCGTTGTCATCGTTGTAGGTCTTGAGGATGTGGAATATCAGGTCTTCCTGGCTGAAATCCATCGAGTAGGTCTTTTTGTCCGGGTCGTAATTGCGTTTTCCTGCCAGGAGATATCCGCCCCCGGTTAGCATCCCAGGGCCGCGCTTTTCGTAGACTACCTTTTCTACCGCGAGGTTCTTGGTGACAGTCGTGCCCATATAGGTCACTTTTATGGCGTAAAGCCCAACCGTCTTAAGCAGCGAGGTGACGTCTGCGGTGAACAGTTCGGCATCCTTAGGATTTTGCACCAGAGCGGATACGGAAAGCGCCTGATGATCGGTAACGATCGAAATGTCGGATGCAGCGTGTGCTGGCGCGGGCTGACATATGACGGTCAATTTGCCTGATCCGCCGATCTTGATGGCTTCGGGCAAAAGGATTTTGACGGGTGAAGCGACGGCCAGATCTGCAGTAACGCCAGTGTCACCGCATTTGGGATCCGCCGACACTCTTGCCGCAGAGGTTCCGGCTAAGACACAGAGTGCAATTGCCGAAATCTGGATAGATCTAACAGGAATGAGAATCGGTCGCATGATTAAGCTCCTCCTCCAAGTGAAATTACAGACGGTCAGTTTAAGGGGCGACCACGTTGCCGAATACGATATCGCTGATATCGCCGCATGTCGCTGCGCCCAGTATTCCAGCCTGGTCTAACGCTGGGGATACGCCAAGGGATTGCCGTAAACCCCTCAGCAATGCGGTGATAAACGCCTGGCTATCCGCAGCGCTTACCAAACTCGGTGCGTTCGTCGCTCGTGTAATGGTCGGTAAGGCCCAGCCGGTTAAATCGCTTACGGCCTGCTGTACAATCGCAAAGATCTGGTCGGAGGTGGGTCCGATTGGTGCATCTGACATTGATTTCTCCTTCAAGAGGTGCCCGGAGCGAAGCTGCATCCATCGCAAGCTTAGCTGCCTTCGGTTGTGGATTGTCCTTTTCGCACGAGTTTGCCGCCGAGGTAGCCGGCAGAGCTGAGACCCATCAGGCCGATGAGCTCATTCGGAATGTCCGGCAAGGTCGAGGCATCACCATAGCTGCTGAGCAGCACCGCAACATAGGTAACGCCGGATACGATGGTCCAGATTGCCTGCTGCACGCGATCCAGCGCGACGCTGCCCTCATCGAGAACGAGATCGGCCCAGCAGGGCTCGACGCTCGAATTGACTACTTCGGTGGTCGATTTCCGATTGGATGCCAGCAGTTTCGATTGCGACAGCACGAGCGTCACGACGCTGATTAGCAGTGTGTAGACGCACTTCCCAACCTGCGGCATCAGGATCTCGCCGCGCGCATACGATCGTCCCAGAAAGTCGACCATCGCGCCAAACACGAAGATCGCGGTCCACCAGACGAACTGCGCTCGCGCCAGGCTATACTTCCCGCTCTCCGTATCTGTCAGCGTCATCTGAACAATTCCGGTGCTAAAGCGTTTACGCGCAATCACCTGACCATTGCGCTTTTTGAAGATAGTTGCGGGCCAGCAGACCGTAATGTGACCCAGGATGACCAGCGTTAGAAGCGCGATTGCGCCAACACGCACGGTGAACTTACCGTCCGGAACACGGTAGGTGCGCAGTGTCAGCGGGCTGATATCTTTACCCGCATCGTCCGTGGTTCTGCATACTTCGCCATAGCTCGAGACGACGATTTGAAGCTTGCCAGGCATGTTGCCATTGTCGATCAGGCTTCGGTGTACGGTGACAAGCATCTCGGTATCGGTTAGGATGACGGGTGAACCGCATGAGACCTTGCCGATCGTAACCAAGATCTGTCCGGCTGAAGTCGGGTCGTTTATTGGAAAGTTGCGCCCGGTAATTCGAATCCGTTTCAGCGGCGCCTTTCGATCGTCCTCAGTCTCAGGGTGAATTCCGAGAATATCACGCAGGTTCTGCACCGGATTCATCTGAAGTGTGTCCGGAGAAACCGATTGAACCGTCATCTCCTGAGCAAAGGGGACCGTCACACCGGCCGCGACATTGTGGGAGTCGTTCGTCTGACAAAGCGCGTCACGCGATGCGGCGCAAGCTGCAAAGAACACGGCTGCGACTATTACCAAACGCACCACGCATCGCTTTCGAATCGTTACGAACTGTTTTTTCATGGGCTGCTCTGTGATCTAAATTCTCGCTGCTACAAACTATCGATTAAGATCATACTGCAGAATGTGATACAAAAAGCGTTACAAATAATGGGAAGTGCGGGGGAAGTGCGCGCAAGCGCGCGGGAAGTAGCTTCGCAGGGAAGTGTGGCAAGCAAAGGCGCGAATACGTTGAGAGGTCTTTGAAGTCCTCGATGTCTATGAAGTCTTTGAAGTGAATACAACCCACTGGTAGTTGCGCTGCTTGCTGCGTCGAATCTGGGTTACATGCCGCTTCCATCCAGTAGGCACAATATTTACCGTTTTACCGATTTACCCGATTACCTTGTTGCGCCCGCAGGGCGATTGTGCGAAGGCGGGCCGTTCACGACCCGATGTCACAGCGCGCCATCTCATTTCTCATCCTCATCCTCTGGACCGGGCAAAGCCCGGTCCAGAGGATGAGGATGGTTTGGTTTTGGCTGCCTCTATTACCGCGGCATGAATGCCGCGTCTAGGAACAAATGCCCTGCGGGCAGCACTCCGATGCCGTTTCCATCCGGTAGGCACAATAATTACCGTGTTACCGATTTACCCGATTACCCGGGCGCCGCATTCAGCCCTGATGGGGCGTAAGAGGATAGCCCAGTGCTGAAGGCCTGGGAAACGCTGCAGGCCACGAGCGCGCCAGCGGCGCACGGGAAGGAGGAAAAAACCGTGTCGTTCGAATCGAGGGGAGTTGCGCGCGCGGTATCTACAGCCTGATCGAGCTCGGATCAAACCTCGGGGATATCTTGAGCTCTTCCATCTGGTCAACGAAGTGCTTCAACAACCGCCAAGATTCATGGTGCCTATACGTGTCGCTCCAGAATTCGTCGCTGTTCCATGCTTCCAAGGCGTCCCAACCAAACATGTAATATGCCACCTCGATACGAAGCAGGTCGGAGTTTACGAAGAATGCAATGTCTTCGAAGAATGCCATAAACTCGAACCTCTGTTGCCACGGCACACTTGAGAAGTCTCGTGGGCGTTCCGTTAGCAATGCAGAGATCGTCTAGAATTCGGAATTCTGCCGGTATTGGTTCCTCAGCTCTAGAAATTACTTGGTCCTCTTTTCTGTGTTTTGTCGTGTGAATTCAAACACTGCCTTGCAAAATGTTGCGAGGGCCATTGTCGCGCCGAGGACTTCGACATAATCTTTGAACGATGCCATTTGTCGTTGTCGCCTCCGATTATCGATGTATCCACTAAGTTGATCAACCCTTACCAAGGTCTTAAGCCACCGGTGAGATTGTTTACTTTAGTTCACAGTTCTCGAAGGTATCACGCTACTGATTAGCGCAATCTGGGAGCTCGACTGGCGTTGCTGAAACATGTACAGACCCTGGGCGAACTTACAGCCATTTTATGCGTGCGGCACCAATTTGGTCCCTCAGATTGATGATCCACAAAACGGCTCGATTGCCCGCAGTGTAAAAACCAAAATCGGACAGTTTTGTGTTGTGCAATAACCTGAACTCAGAGCTTCACCATGCGGCCCGTTCAATGTCAGTATCCGGCCTTACCGATGCTGCAAACACACCGTCACCGCTTGGTTAACCAACCACGGCACGAGGCTCAACACCGTCCCCCAGAACAGAAACATGAATATGAGTATCCGTTCAAGGACTCCGAGGCCGCGCTGTAGCGACAATGCTCTTTGTGTTTGTCCTTTAGCATCTTCAGATCGCATAGCATAATAGGAGCCCGGGCGAACGAGATGACCGATTTTGCCACTTTTAGGTTTGATAAACTTGCGACCCTGGAAGCCGAGCACGACAAAAAGTATCGAAGATAATCCGCATATCGTAAAGTAAACGAGGGCGGCACCGCGGAGCCATGGTACGTTTGTCGCAAGAACTCTTGACGGGAAGATAGCGGTAAATGCCGTAGATGCGATCACAGAGGAGAAGCTCATAAGCATGCCTACGTCGTGCATCCAGCCTTCAGCGATCGGTGACTTTTGCTCCCAATTGAGCTGGGATTTCATCGAGAACAAGCACATTACCACGGCGCCTGCGGACGCAAGAACCAATAACCAGAACTGGATGCAATCATGGACTAACGCGCCATGGAACACGTGAGCAAGCACGGCAGCGCCGGATGCGAGCAGCGCAAATGCCAGATGCATCATCCATCCATGCTTTGGATCGAGTGCATATTCACTGACCATCCTCTGCAATGGGTCAAGCTTCGCGTTGTCGCGTGCATGTAGGATGCATATCAGCAGACCGGAGAGTAACATGCAAGCAGCCGAGTACGCGCACGGAATTTTGGCATTCGGCCAGTTGTCTACTGGCGTGCGGTTCCCATACACTGCAGCTACTGTAAGCGCAATGAGTGCGACCATTACGTTCGCCCAAGTCAGAGAGGACGCCTTTTCTCCTTGTTTCGATTGATCCATAGTATTGTCTTCCGACATTTTGCACCTCGGCGTAATGAATCCTGCTGAAGCTATCGAACACCTATGAATGACAAGCGAAATAGCTATACTAACAGGCCCGGTACGGTTAGCAAATACAGCCGGTTCGCGGATTCAGCTTCCGAATCCCGCGAAGCGTCGCCTTGAAAGCATTAGGCGCGGCCTCAACAAGCATAAACCACGTTGGGATAGCAATACGTGGTTAACACATGGTTATCAGGCGAACGCCGTTCTAATTAAGGCGTCGGTTTCTTCGCCGCGTCCGGCGGCGTGGATGGCGCTTTCGATGGCGGCTGCGGCTTTCCAGCCGCTGATTTCGATGGCGAAGACGGCGTTGTTGTCTTTTTCGTTGGTGTAATTGGAGCCGTTTTTGCCGTACCAGCCTTCGGCTTCGCTGTTGCTGCCGCCTTCTTCGCGGGTGTCGCTGGCTTCGCTTTCGGCAGAATCGTGAAGACAGTTTCGGCGCTCCCGGTGCCCGCCTTCGCCGTCAGTATCGACGATACAGGAGATTGAACTGCTCCAACGGTCACGGAGAATTGTGCACTGGTTTCGCCCGATTTGACTGTCAAAGTGGGTTTTGCCGACTTGATAGGTGCCAGCGCAGTTAAGTTAACCGTCGTTCCGTTTGCTGGAGCAGCACCGTTGAGGATCACGTTAATCGTGATCGTGTCGCCGCTGTGCACAGTCGCTTGGGTCGGTATCAGTTTTGAAACCGTGACCGCTGGCGGTGTTGGTGTCTTAACAGGCGCCTTCTCTATGCTGATCTCAGTTTGCGGCGCGACACCGGCGTAGGTTGCAGTAATCGTTGCAGTTGCTGCGGCGGTAAGCGATTGCGCCTTAAGTGTAAATGGCGCTGCAACCTGACCGGCCGGTACTGTTACCGCAGCTGGCACGGTGACCTGGCTTGAATCTGCAGAGATCAGAACCGTTGCTCCTCCGATCGGCGCCGGGCCTGTCAGCGTAACTGTGCCAGCAATCGTGTCGCCGGCCTTTGCCGCGGGCGAGGCAAACTGGACGGATTTCGCAGTCACGGGATGAACAACCAGCCCTGTCATTACGCTGTTTGTCCCAGCTGTTGCAGTAAATATTGTTGGCGTAATATCCCCAACGGATCGTACGTCGATATGGAACTGAGCGGCAACCTGCCCTTGCGGAACAACGACCGTTGTTGAGAACGGGATTGCCGCTTCAGGATGATCCGAACTCAGTGTGATGACTACGCCGCCTGCGCCGGCTACCTTATCGAGTGTCACAGTGCCGGTTACGGAGCCTGCCGTTGAAGCGACAGGAAAGACGCCAATTGATGCGACATTGCTGGTAGTTTTCGATGCCTGTGATGCAGGCGTGAGATAGGACGGCTCATCCGAAGCAATCCCTGCTCTCGGAGGTATGTCCGTCATTAAGTTTACAATATCACCAACCGTAGGATAGATACTGGTCTGGGCAAAGATAATGCTATCTTGGCGCTCGGCTTGGATGGCGTTCTGCTTGTAATAGTAGCCGATTATCGGAATGTCTCGAAGAACGGGCAGATCCTTTACAAGAGGCAGCCCTCCAAATTTGCCGGCGGGAATCCCAACTTTTGAATTTACCTCATACCTTGAAATGTCCCTGAACTCCATGTTGCTCAACTGCACCTCAGTGTTCACGGTGTGTCGGTCGATGCTGGAAGGATCGGTTCCTGCAGTTCCATCAGGATTCAATATGTTGGTAGTGGCGGAATGATCAAACTTGAATCGCAGCGCTTGCCCCGACGGATCGAATACTGGCGAAACCTGAAACGCGTTACCCGAGTTAATGCTGTAAAGTTTGCCAGGCGGCGGCGTGTTATTCGCCGCGAGATCGGTGAGCAGCCCTGATACAAGACCCCACCAGAGCATCCCTGACGGACTGGTTCGGGCGGCAGCCAGCGTGCCCGCTGTAAGGAGGGGCACAAGTGTTGTGCGTCTCGTATTTGTTAGCGCTGCACCAGTACCACCGTCTGATGGCTTTGCCGGTTTGAAGTGGTTGACAATCTCCGAGAGCTGTTGTGCCTGTAATAGGAAGTCTTCCGTGCCAGTGGTACCCAGGTTCGTTGTAGCCCGTGGGTCGATTCGAGCAACCTGCCTGTTAGATACAAGAATTGATTCTTGTTGAAGTTGTCCGAATGATACGTCCCTGAAGTTAACCGAAGTGCGCAGTGACTTCAACGCATCAACAATGAGGAAATTCTCTATATCCCCTTCTGCGAGACCAATTAGCTTTTTGATCATGTCGTCAGCCGCAGCTACTCTGGGCGTCGCCGAACCAAGCGAATTTCGACTGTGCTCAAGTGTTGCGATGTTCCAGGCGGAACGATCCTGGGCTACCGCATCGTTCGGCACGGCCGCCTTGAAGCCATTGACCGCCATCATGCCTTTTAAGTACCACGAAGGCTCAAATTGAAGCTTTCGAGACTCAGTTGGAGTTGTTGGGGCCATTCCGACCGGTGGACGTCGGCTTGAATCGATATACTTGTCGATTCCGAGACTGGCTATAATGCTGTCCCGATTAGTCCAATACGCGCCAGTTTCGTGTGGGAATTGGCCGTTTAGAGCCAACTTGTTCATCACGAATGCCAGTGTGTTCTTCAGCTCTTGTTGCGCAGTGTCAGTTGGTGATGCTGAACTACCGGGCGCGCTGTCGGATTGCGTCGAAGTCGCCCCATTGCCGGAGGTCTTCGCTGCGATTTTATCAGCCTGTGACTGGGCACTTGCTGAGGCGGCCGCTGCCGCTGCGGTTAGGTCCGCCTGAGCCGCAGCCTTCTCGGTCGCCACATGGGCTTGTTCCACTGCTAACAGTAATCGCGTGCATGTCTTTGCAAGTGCGTCCACGTGGTATTTCAGCGCCGGGCTCGGATGTGAAGTGTTATCTATTGACGCCTGGGCTTTTAGCGCATCTTCTGCCGCGACGTCGGCTCGGTGCCTCAGTTCCGTCTCATATACCTCGCGACGCTGCAACAACAGAAATGTGTCATGTGCAATGCGGGCAAGTCGTTTTGATTGGAGCGAAAGAGGCGTTTGAGTACTCGGTGACGAATTTTTGATCGGAATGGGAGGATTGTTAGGTGACGGTCCATTACTCGGTGCCGGGCTCTTTGGTGGAAATGCTTGCTCGAAAAGACTGCTAATTCGAGTTAGCGCTTCAGCAGGCACTTTAGCACGCACCAATTTTTGTGTACCTATCTGACCATTAACCAATTGATAAGCCACCTGTGCCGGATCCAACACGTCTTCGGGCGAAATTAACCAGGGATCTGTCGAGGATGTAGTTTCGTGATAATGCCAATTGTTCAAGTAACCGACGAGTGGCATATACTGATCACGGAGATCATTGGCTAGAGGCGATTTTGCAGAATCGGCTGGCTGAATCAAACCTATCGCATTGATCAGATGCATTACTTCGCGACTAACCGATTCACGCGCTTTGGCGAGGAGCGCGGTCAGAATTTCACGCTGGTTTGCGGTAAGTGTTTTGTCGGTACTTGTGCTGTTGTCCTCAGCAGATCCCAGGAGCGCATTTGGAAACAGGGCAACTTTTGAATTGTCGCTTTCTGACGTCGAGCCGTTGCCGCCAAGGACTTGAATGCCATTCGCCTGCCTTATAGCCTCGACGAATTTCCTTAGCGACGTTGTACGCGCCCTGTCGCTCGTGCCGGTGTTGGCTCCTCTATTGGTCTTGTCCGTCGTCGATGATTCCGTGATTGCTTGCGCGTTGTCGTGTTTCTGGGAGTTGTCGCTTGCCTGGGACGAACTGAGCAATGCTTCGGCAGAGAGCTCAAACTCAGTAATAATGCGCTGTCGCGAGTTGTAGCTGCCTAAACTGGCTATAAACAACATCTCTCCCAGGGTCGTCGTGCTCACCGGGTCGGGAAGCGTCCACCGCGTAAGGTATTCAGCATCACGTACGAGAGCGTCCGCGGGAGTGGGTTGTTCAGGCTTACTGTTGAACAAGCAATTTAATTTTGTAACAAGTAATGCCAGCTTGTTTCGTGCTTCGGTGACGCTGCAATTATTCATATGCAGGTAGATTTTTTCGTCTTGCTTGTAATCATTCGGTGGTTCCGCCGACATGTAAGTGTAGTCTATAGTGAGGCGATTGCAGGCTTCAAATGCTTCATTTATCGTGTCTATAACGTCCAGCGGCTTGACAAGTTTGTTAGACTTTCCTGCTTCGCGCTGCGCCCACATCAGGTGAGCATATGCAGACCGAACCGCATTATCTCTAACGCGCCTGTTTACGGCGTCAGCCTTCATTCGGCTGTCGGGTTTCGCGGGAACAGTAGAAGCGTCTTCAATGAGTTTAGCGGCCTTCATCGCCAAATCAAAATCGTCTATACTCTGCTGAAGGTCATCTCGTATTGTGACTAATCCTACTAGATCATCATTCGGCGCAAAAGTAAACCCTAACTGTCTTCGAACTTCGGGCACAAAATAAAAACTCCTCGCCATTCGGCTGGTAAAAACGGGAACAGCGTTCTTCTGAGACGTAGCCTCTTGCGCGATGCGAGCAACGCGGTTAACTTCCAATATGATGCTGTTGCGCAATGCTTCCTGAATTGCCAGGGTGTTTCCTCTTAGCTCACGAACTGCCGCATCAACCTTATCTATGGCGTCGCTAAGATTATCTTTATTATCCTTTGTCGAATGAATTTGGCTCTTGTTTGGGACCTTGCTGTTTATCTGAAGCGTGTACAACGTAATACGTGCCTGCGGAATCGGCCCATCGTACTGCGCGATTATATCCCTAACATGTTCGACGTCTGCCGCCAGTCCTCTGATGTAGATAGTCTTACTATCATCGTAGCCGAACAGATAGACCCGTTTTGCCGGGTCCGCGCTTGCGGCCTCAGGCAGTGCGAACCAGTAGCCCTGGTGATCACGTGAGTCGGCGAAGGCCTGTGCTTCGTTCTCTGCCAGTCTATTCGCTTTGTACTTTGCGCTGGCATACTCGAGGATCTTCGATTCCAGGTCTTTCTGTGCTTGTGCAACCTGAGCAGGAATCGCGTCGACCTCATCTTGAAGCGTTTTGAGGTTCTGCTCTGCCTGCTGTTCGTCCGCCTGTCGATCGTTGTACTGGGTCTGTGCTGCCATTGAATCGACGGTCGTATTCGTCTGTGCGTTTTGAAGCGCAGTAATCTGGTTGGTTACGCTCTGGAGCGCGGCGTTATCCTGATTGTACTTGGTAGTATCCTGTGCCAGTACTTGCCGTTGTATAGCGAGTTGACCCTGCGCATTTGAGATGTCGCTTGCTTTTGTTGCGGAATCTGGCTCGTTTCGCGCTGTAACTAGGCTTTGCTCGGCCATTATTACCGTGTTATTCTGGCTCTGAACAGTGGCCTTATCAGATGCCACGGTCTGGGTTAATTGTGTCTGCTGCGACGTCAGGTTGGTAATCGATTGTTGCTGCCGTGCTTGTATCGCCGCTGCCCTGGACTGTTGAATAGTTGCCGCATCAAATTGCCGCTTCGCCTGCTGAACCTTCTGCTTCGCCTGACCGACTTTCACTTGCAACTGTCGCGCCTGAGCTTCTAGAGCCTGCTTCTGTTGCGCGATCTGCGCCTTCTGTACGGTCAGCTGGATGATCGATCCTTCGGTGTCGAGCAGAGTATTGCGCGCATCGGTCTCTGCCTTGCTGGCAGCAGCTGAAGACATGTCGATGAACTGCGACGTATCATTGAGCGCTTTCATTAACCTCGCGACGTCAGTGTAGTAGAACAGTTTTACTCGTTCGTCTTTGAAGTTCTCCGCGCTGCCTACAAGCACGTTTTCAAACGCGGTTACTGCGCCGCTATAGAGCTGTTGGTCTTTGCCTAGCGAACCTAGCTGATCAGTCGCGGAGGCTACAGCAAAGCTAAAGATCATTTTCCAATCGGACAGCAGGGTCTGAGCGGACTTTCCAATGGAGCTAAGGTCGTCCAACTCCTGAGTTGCGTTCGAAAACTCGGTTCGTGCTTTACCGACTGCGGTCTGATCGCGCGGAGTCTTGTTCATCGCGTCAGTTAAGGTGAGACCATCGGAATTTAGAGTAGAAGTGTCGGATTGAACCCCGTTTACGACGGTCGCCAACCACGCCGCCATATTGGTCTCTGCGATGGGCTGCAGGGACGTTCGAATTGCCGCCTGCGAAGCGGCTATCGTCTTGAGTTTTGCCGGGCTCTCGTTACTGAACAAGCCGTTTATTGGCGCCATTTGACCGGGAATTAGCGATATCGCAGTGTAGAGTGTATCGATCTGTTGCAAATTAGGCAGTTGTGCCCTGATGGCGGGCCGGACTTTAGCCGCAACTTCATTGACAGCCAGAACAGCCAGTGGGTTTGAAGTGATCTGACTATTTAGCAGAGCCATCAACTCATTGACGTAATCGTAGACGGTTAGCAGCCCTTTATATATCGACGTGCCCGTTGCATCCGTTGCACCGGCGATGATTGTCATGTCGTAGCTAGCCTTGGCTGTTGTAAGCTGCACTATTACCGTGGCCGCTGCAATTAGCTGCGACTTTGCACCATCGATGTCTGCCTGGACTGTCAAATTTGATTGGCTTTGCGTGAGCGTGTTGACTGCCTTATTAATAGTATCCGTGTCAGCGCTTAGCGCCGCGTCGTGATCAGGAAGCTTCTGAAGCCATGCGGTACTGATTTTATTGTCACCGATCGCCTTCATCACGGCGGTAACTGGCAGCGCGCAATCCGGAGTAACAGGTGCAACTGCTGTCCCAGGCAATGCAGCAAGCACGGCCTTTACGCTCGAAATATCGCTGTTTGCAGTTTGGATATCAGCTTGCGCCTGCGCTATTGCGGCCTTGAGTGCGGCAAGCGCATCCTGCGCAGCTTTCGTCGCGGTCGGATCGATTGCGGGCGGCGTTACACTGCCAGACGAAATGGATGTTGTTGTAGTTGGAGGTGAAGTTGTGGTGCCTTGGCCGTCCGCGTGACTTCCAACAAGGCTAAGCGCGAGAATACCAGTGATGCAAACGAAACACCTCACCGCCGGAATCCTCATTATAGTTCTGTTGCTCATGTAGTTTCGCATTGTAACCTCATTCTGGGTGGACAATTCTTAGGCGAGTTTAGTTTTCCCTCGCGAAGCGAACGTGATTACGTTGCCTGATGCACGGCAAGCGGTAACTGATGGTAAATGAAACAATTTTAACAAACAGACAGTTAATGAGCTATCCCCAGATCTGGCTAATTTTCGGTCGGTTGGTTGCTTGGGCAACCAACACGGGGTAAATGGGTAATTCGGTAATACGGTAATTGGGTGCGTTCGCTCATAACTTTCCTGTATAGCTGCCTCGTAAATGCGAACGAATCTAAACATCCGGACCGGACCGGTAGTCGTAAATCCGTTGTGCACCGCGCGCTTGATCGCCATCCGCCTTTAGGTCGCCTGGCTACGCAGATATCCCTTAAGGGCTGCCCATACGGCGATCTGGATCAGTTTCTGCTGACCAGACTTGCGCCGGAGATTGTCGACATGGGAGTCGATGGTGTGAACGGAGAGCCCCAGGTGCTGCGCGGCGAGGGGCATCGTGCCTTTGTCAACGATCGCCTGGAGGATGTGGATTTCGTGCTGAGTTGGCTGCGGGGTTGGGTTTTGCAAGTTTCGCTCCTTCCGTGGGAGAGCATCTTTGCCACGAAAAGGCGCAAAAGACGCAAAAGAGATACTGGGATCTACCGGCTTCGCTTCGCTCTTTCCGTTTGCCTCACTGCGTTCTCTGCCCTCGCCGCAGCAAAGAGGCAAGCTGGTGTCCCACGCCATAGTTGCTTCGCAACGCGTGGGAACCCTGGTAGAGAACACGGGAAGTATCTGCGCAGGGAAGCTGATTTCAACATGGATTGAAATCGCGCACAATCCTTGCGCTTCACGGGCGCGTTCCGGCGCGCCCGATGGCGTTGTATCGGACTGGCGACTACCACTGTTGCGGCAATTGCCAGGCTGTTTTCATACCGACATATCAAGCTTACAATAGGGGGCGTTACAAAAACCGTTACAAAAAGTGGAAAATGCAGAGAATGGTAACTCGGTAATGCGGTAGATGGGTAATTGGGGACCTTCGGATGTTAGCGGAGTGCAGATTGTCAGCGCGGAAGAGGATTTGCACGCAAAGCAGCGGAGCCGCAAAGAAAATACAGGTACAGCGTTACGGAGACTGGGCAAATATCTTGGTCACA
This sequence comes from uncultured Chthonomonas sp., assembly GCA_903919615.1. Taxonomy (GTDB): domain Bacteria; phylum Armatimonadota; class Chthonomonadetes; order Chthonomonadales; family Chthonomonadaceae; genus CAIXIX01. Next base: position 3,886 of record CAIXIX010000588.1, on the reverse strand, counting down.
GTTTTGTAGACCGCAAAGGGAGCGAAAGCGCAAAGAGACGCGGATTCAGCCGCAAATAACCGCAAAAAGCACAAGATTTGGGTTTGACGCCGGACGGAAGTGCGCAATCGCGACTCGCACAGGGAAGTTGATAACCGTTACTATTACCAACAAATAGAAAAGATATATTTATGTGTATGAAGGATATTATTGGAATCTGGCAGAATTGGATGTCTTATCCGGCGATGCGGACGACAGTACCGCAAATATCGCCGTTCCTGGTGTGACCATTCCATTGCGTATAAGCGCGAAGGGGGGCTATTTAAGCATGGTAAGATTGAGGCTTAATGTGCGACGTAATCGGTTGTTGGCAGGGCTGTCTTGCTTGATGCTGGCTGGCTTATCTCATGCTTCACGAGCCCAGTCGTGGAACCTTGCCACAGACTACAGCGGAACTAATAACCCGACCGGCGCCTGGACCTACGGTTATCTGACTGGCAGTACGTTTAATGTCTTCACCCAGACTGTCTATTCCGCGTCGTTTGGATCCACCGGGTGGTATTCGGGAACACTGCCCAATGTACCGTACATAGGAATAAACGACCAGGGTAGCACGGTGTACGGGATATCACCAGGTCAAGTCAGCCTTGGATCCGACTACGGAGTGCCCGAGGCGAGGTGGACGGCGCCGAGCACCGGCATTTTCAATGTCTCAGCCGAAGTGGGCGGGACGTTGCTCGAGGACATCGGCTTTGGCAACGCCAATGCAGATCTCGCAGCACTGCAGATAAACGGAGTGAATCAGGGCGTCACGGGTGTAAGTAACAATGTGTATTCGTGGTCGATTTCCAATGTCAGCCTAACGGCTGGGCAAACTGTCGATATATACATCGGTCAACAGGTAGGCGCTGGGAACACAAATACTGTTTTCAGTATCAATGAAATTACGCCGTCAACCCCAGAACCGGGGACCGTTGGGTTTGCAGTCGGTTTGGCAGTATCTGGAGCAGAACTCCTTCGCCGCCGTCGGTCCAGCCCACGACGTCGCCCGTAATTTCTACATCTGGCAAACTACGAAACCCAGTGTCAACACTGCTAATTCGAGGGGCATTCTCAATGAGAGAATTGCCCCTCGTTTTTGTGCGCTACGCAGTTTCTCCTCACTGCTTTCGCCTGCTAGTTATTCGCAATCCATGTTTGCAAATCGGCGGAGGAGCCGGTGGAGTGATCTAGATCGACAGAGCGAGAGACTCCCGGGACAGATCCTGAGCTGGTGTACTTCCAGAAGCTCCAGGAAGCCCAACCTGTTGGCAGCGTATGCGGTTGTGCAGCCGATGTGTACTTCGCCAGCCAGAGCGGAAGACCCAGATCATGCCCTTTCACTGTGTTGAGGAAGTGTGCTGCCTGCGCTCTGGGGTCGACATCGGCATAGAAAAAGATAAGCGCCGGAGTACATGCCCGTCGCACACACGGCGCTCCAATCGACTTGACCCTAAAAGTGTGAACAATCGATTCCCATTTGATAACCTCCTGGAATGCGGAATACTGGCGTTAGGTGCTAGCCCTCCGCCCTTCTCCGCTCATTCTTCGCGCGGACGAGTGAACCCGGTTTTTGGACGGACATGGTGCCTTCGGATGGGGGCACTGTTGCGGCGAGGAAGAATAGTCGCACGCATAGACGCGAAGCCGCCAAGGACAGGGAAGTGCGCGCAAGCGCGCGGGAACTAGCCTTCGCGAGGGAAGTAGCTGCGCAGGGAAGTACGCTCGCACGAAGTTGGCGTCCTTAACGAAGTTGGCGTCCTTAACGCTGCGCCGGCCCGCAATGCGACCGTTGGGCTACATGCGCACTGTGCGCATTGCCTCTCCATCAAATACCTTCCCTTCATGCCTACAGTCCTAGCTGTTGAACTATCCATATCGCGGCTTCGGCGCGGGTCATTGGTGTTGTGGGCCAGGGGAGGGTTTGGCCGGTGCTGTTGTTGAAGTCCTGCTGGTCTTGGGCTGTGAGTGGCGCGTGGGGCTGAAAGGTCATGTTGGCTTCGCCCTGGGAGTAGCCGTTGAGGCCGAGCAGATGAATCGCCGAGAAGGCAGCCATGTCGGGCGTGACGTCGGTCCACCAGAAGAGCGGAATGCCGGCCGCAAGCAGGCCGTGCTGGAAGTCTTTGAGCTGCGCAGGTGTGGCGACGACCGCCGCAGGCGTCGTATTATTCTTGATGCTGTAGACGGCGAGCGCGCCCGACGCCTCGCCGATGTTCCACTCGGAGGGGTGCAGCCGATACACGCCGTTCGTCATATGCGTCGAGCCGATGTTCTTGCAGGCGGGCAGGTAGTTCGTGAGACGCACCGGAATAAAAGCGCTGAGCGGAATCTGGAACGGCTGAACGTTGGCAAACTGCTGCTGGCATCCGTTGCCCGGGCAGCCGTGAACGTCCATCCCGCCATAGTTGCCGATGCCGCAGGAATCAGGGAACAGAGTGGCGCGCGGACCCACGGTCTCAAGCTCCTGCTGAACTACCGTCTTGATTGCCTTGATTCTCCGCGATTCGCGGATGTAGGGCTGGGCGGAGGTGCCATCCGGCGTATTGAACAGATCTGCTCGTAGCTTCAGCTCTGGATAGCCCAGTTGCCCCGGGTTCCCATCGCGAGGGCACTCAGTTTGAAGCCAGTAGAGGTATCCGAGAGAGGCTTGCCTGGCTCTGGCGATAACGGCCGCATCCGTCGCCGAATCGCCGCTGGGGATCGATGCTGCCAGATAGTCGTTGCCAGACATGTTGAGCATCGTGATATCCGCCGGGTATGCCGGGTCGTTAAAGTTCGCGGCGGCTATCACGCTGCGGTACGACCAGAGGTCTTTGCCCGCAACAAACATCGTGCTGATGTAGCCATCAGCGATCGAGTACTTCTGCTCCTGCTTTAGCTGCGCATACTCGGCCGGCTCGGGAATCGTGTGGTTTTCACCCGCGGGACGATGCTCGATGGCGAGCGGAGTGGTTATCGGCTGGATCCACTCCGGGTGTGCAACCGGTGGCGCGTTTGGCTCGCCGGTATCTGCCTGACTCTCCGCGCCGATAAACCAGTCGGAACCCGGCTGACCGCAGAGCGGTAGGAGATCGCCCAGATCGGTGGCATCCAGATAGTAGGCGGCGGTAATTGTTGTTGCTGTGCCGGTGGAATCTGTGGCCGTGACGCTCGCGATCGCGTTCCCAGTTCCATCCATTGCGACCGCAGTCACCTTTGTGTTGAGCTGTACCTTAACGGTCGGCTGTGCGGCGAGCAGTTGAGTGAGGACGTTGTGCCCGACGAGAGGCTCCATCGTGAAACCGGGATAGGGGCCACCTGGGTTGAACTCCGGCTGCGCCGCTCCCTTTGCCGAAAGCGTGTAGGTGTTGCGATAGAAGGCGCGAACCGCATGGCGAAATGCTCTATACGATGCGGTGCTGCCGCTAGAATCTGCGTACTGATTGTCGTCTGGCTTGGTAACGCCCTGCGCTGTATACTGTCCACCCAGCCAGTTGGTCGCCTCAATGAGACAGACGTTGGCGCCCTGGGCTCCGGCGGATAGCGCGGCGGAGACACCGCCCAAACTCCCCCCAATTATAAGAACATCATAGGTCGTCTGTGACATAGTGATCGTGGCTCCTTCTGTTAGTTAATAGATAAACGCATTTGCTTACTGTTATCTTACCGAGGGAGGGCGGGAAAAGATGCGGGAAGTACGCCGCAAGCGGCGAGGGCAGTAGCTGCGCAGGGAAGAGTCGCACGCAAAGACGCGGAGAAATGCAGATTCAGCCACGAAAAGGCGCAAAAGAGATAAAGGCTTTAGGTTGACCCTCCACCCTGCACCGCTCCCTAAATTTATCCCCTTTCACTCATATATATGTAAGCGTCAAACAGCGCACACATTGCA
>CAIXIX010000587.1 GCA_903919615.1 uncultured Chthonomonas sp. | reverse complement strand
GATTCCTCCTCCTGCATCGGTCTTACTCAGTCGATTTCCCATCGCATCGAAGGTGTAGGACTGCGTTTGGCCATCGCCATAGTTCACGGCGACAAGCCGATTAACATCATCGTAGCCATACTGCTCCGTGCGAGAGCCGCCGTTACCGACCGTGATTGTGTTCGTCAGCCGCTGGCCCGCATTATCATAGGTGTAGGCATTGCTGCTCAAATTGCTGCCAGGCGAGCTGTTGTTCCACGGCCAGTTTGTTGTGCGCCAGGTCTGCTGCAGCGTGTTAATTGTCCAGTCAGTCTGGTAAATGAGGTTTGACCCTACCAATTTACGACTTGCTGACTTGTTGATCGGGCTCATCGGCGCCAACAGTGTGGTCCGTCCGAGCAGAGGCACGCGGCAATTCACTCGGGTTCACCAGTTGCGGAGCAGAGGGCCTTACAAGCTGGCCGTCGTCTTGAACATGTTTCAGAACGTTCCGCAATTTCGCGGCACAATCCGCCGCACAGGCGAGCGTTACTGAATCGCACGAGGCTTGCGCCACTCTATCGACAATCGACAACGCCTCGACTGCCGCTGTGGATTTGATCAGCCTCAATGCCTGAAGCGTCAGTTCCGTTGGTGGGTAACCCTGTCTTGGGCGTAACGAATATCTAAGCACAAGACTCAAACTGCGTACAGTATCAGGCCTCAACTGCCCAGCGGGTCCATCCGCCAACTTTACAATTGCAGGCAACATTTTCAAACTCAAATCCAGGCGTTGCGTGAAATCTGGGGTCCAGTTAAGCGCGCATATTGCATCCTCAATTGATGCGTTGTCAAAAACAGAAGCATCTTCGTTGAGGCTACACACCGCCAACTTTGATGCTCGGAGCGCGTATATTTCAAGAATCGCTGACACAACGAATACGACAATTCCAAGTAGCGCAAATAGCGCGCCGAGGCTAATTATCGCTAGCTGTCCGGACGCTGAATGCCCGGGATGACCCGCCATAAGTGCGAGGGCCCAGACAGCTGGAATCCCCAAAACAAACGTAAGGTTTGATACTCGATCGGCTCGAAGGCGTTTATACCTGGCGGCGCGGGCCGCTTTCACCGTGTCCGTGAATCGACACGCTGCCCAAGTTGGTTCCACATCGTGAATATTTCGCATGCGATCTGCACCTCTAGCCAATATTTGAGAAGAGCCTTTCGAAACGGCATCCCTACGAGACGGTGGTCATTGCAAATCAATGTCTATTAGATATAGTGCCTCCTCCATAATAGCTGCACCGAGTATCGATTGTAGCGCTCCTGGGCCATTAGCCCTTTTTATCAGTATCGATATCGTCAATAGCTCCTTCGATCCGATTGCGCCACTTAAGTGTGCCACCGCCGTATTTCTGCCTCGCGCTCGCGAACACCTGACACAAGCTCATGAGCAAGAGAATAACGCCAGCAATGCCTCGGATGATGCGCAAGCCGAGTTGCACATTTAGGCCATCACCCGGATCCCAATTGTTAACCGTCGCGATCAAAAAGGCACCGACAATGAGGAGCAGGAAACTTGTTATGTTAGTCAACGGGAATTCACCGTTAACATCAACCTTATAAACAGGATCCGCGTCGCAATAAGCGAACCAGTTTGTCCCATCCCTCCCCGGATCCTCACTCACAAACCTACCAGTGGCCGGATCCATGTACCGCGCCTGCATGTAGATGAGGCCGGTGTTGTTATCGCTTGGATGACCGAGATTGCCTACAAATTTGTGGGCGCTTGTGCCATTGGCATTGACTCCGCTTCTCACATTGCCGTAGACATCGTAACTCCGGCTGGAAGTAATTATCCCAGTAGGGTTAACCTCGGCCAGCACGGAACCGAGGCCATCAAATAGATACCAGGAGACAGTTCCGGTGGTGTCATTTCTACGATATTCCGGATCACGGGCGCCAACGAAATAGGTAGCGTTACTGACTCCTCCCTGCAGTTCGCGAACGAACATCGATGCATCGAGAACTAAATCGGTTGTTAGGCCGTTCACGACCGAACGGTGCCGAAGTCCATCCGCCGCATAGGTGAACTGGCTGGTTGTGCCGTTATAGACACTTTGGGTCATCCGGTTCTCGGAATCCCACGTGTTGGTTCTGCCTGTACCAGTGATCCGTTCAATAGGCTGCGCCGACTCGAAGGCAAATCCGTTCTAATGCCTTGAACGATGCAAGAAGCCCCTGGGTCACCAATCTCGCCTATATCGCACGGTTTTCGGGGGCGTCAGCTAATTACCGTTCCGCTTGGGATCACGCCCAACGTTAAAATCCTCCTCGGCTATGCGATATTGACCGGGAGAAAGCTGTGCACCAGCTTCTTCACTGCGCGAGGATTGATCAGACGCACGCAACATAGTGGTTGGATCGTCTGGGCATGACGCGGCGCGGACAAGCCCATCAGCCCTTGTTAATCGCGCAGCATCGTTTTCCAATATGCAAACGCACACGTCGACCTCACGGCGGAGTGCAGAATCCGGAGCAAGTTTTACAAAATGCCTCTGAAGTTGCCTGAGTATGCGTAGCGCTTTCAGTGGCCGTTCATCTCGAATCGACGACAGGATTCGGGAGGTGTATTCGTCGGTCTGTCGATCGGCATTATGATCACTCGGAAGTGCATATCCGATATATAGTACGCGCAAGAGGTTACTCCATTGAGACTCAGTTACGGCAGCTATCTCGGAATTCGATGCCTTACCAAGTTTGACGCATATACTTTGCATAATTGGAGCTCGCTCAAGCACCCGCGATATAGAGAGCTCTTCAGAAAGCCGCCCCAATTGCATGAGGTCAGAATCTTGGTGATGATATGTGAGACTTGGTGCTGGATACGTGAAATCAAGATAGCCGAGGGCCGCCCTCAACGCGCATATTAATACTATTGACATTTCAACGGCATTCGAAAAACGGATAAAAGCGGCTGGGTGTGCAGCGAATAATCCCAGCGAGACGGTAGCAACGCCAATTAATAGTGCAGAAACCGCAGTACTCAGCAGTTTGCGCGAACGGCGAGACTGAAAGGCACGATCTGGTTGCGCTTGGCAGTTGTGGTCTAGTCCGTCAGCCATTTAGTCGACAACCTCTGTTCAACTGGATTCTTTGAGGACGTTGCATGCCTATTCGGCATCCGAATTGATCGATGCGATATAGGCAGCCTCGACTAGGCCGATTGTTAGCAACCCGATCGCCGCGTCCCGAGCGACGGTAAATTCGGCAGGCACGGCAGATCCGAACATCTGTAATATTACGGGTCGCATAGTACTAAGCACTTGCAGGGTAACCACAATCGCACTTCCGAAGTCGCACATACCGATTGCCGCGTAAGCGAAACAGGCAGTTGCGACAATAATGGCACTGGTAGCGATCCCTATTGCGCCTAAGGATACATATTGAAAAGCCATTTGCACGAACTGCCAGCCGGTCATAAAGGCCAGGAACGCAGCTAAGTCGGGACGCTTCCATTCACGTCCGTTAGAATCGGTGGCATTCGCCGGATTGCCGCCACAATAAGTGTACCAGTCGTACCCCTGCCTCCCCGGATCCTCGCTCACAAACCTACCAGTGGCCGGATCCATATACCGTGCCTGCATGTAGATGAGGCCGGTGCTGTTGTCGCTTGGGTGGCCGAGGTTGCCTACAAACTTGTGAGCGCTGGTGCCGTTGGCATTAACACCGCTTCGCACATTACCGTAAACATCATAATTCCGGCTGGAAGTAATCGTGCCAGTTGGGCTCACCTCAGCGAGAACAGACCCGAGGCCATCGAAGAGGCACCATCGCCGAACTGGCGATTAGACGGATACAGAGCTCACCTTAACGCCCGCGCTGTATCTGTGAGCCTGTGACCAGCGAATAACAGTTGCGATACAAGCTTGCGTGAATTGCGGTACCGGCCGTATCATCCCGGCGGTACTCGGGACCGCGCGCTACCACCAAATAGGTAGCTGTGCTAGCGCCATTGCGCATCTGGCGCAGGAATAGCGGATTCTTGAAACACATAATCGGCGTTCACTGTGGATCACCAATTGATCACATTTCGCGCAATCATATAGATCGCCTCCACGAGACACAGATCACGGGTATAAAGACAATCCAACAAACTAATGTGATTACACAGCCGGCAGGAAATAGCTTTACGCTCCTGGAAAAAATCACTATTATCCAGGCTGCACAAATAACAAAGCTTATTACCGCAGTGACGAGTAATACACGGATGTATTGGACTGACGTTGTGTTCACTTTAGCGGGAGTATTGCGCATAACAGCGTTCACTAGACACGCCGTGATAAGAAAACCGAACGCCAACAATAGGATCGAGAGCGAGCTCGCTGTAGCGAACGAATATCTGCCGAAGATATGCATCGCTATCGTTCCGCAAAGTTGCAAGACGATAATAACTACCAGCGTCGCCAACAACCTGGTATCTCCAGATTTCAAGGATGCTCAGTCCTTTCCGAACGTGAACGAGTCCGAACACATATACTCGACAATCGCGCCCGCAGCACCACAGATCAGCCCGACTATAAATGCAATCCCCGCAGCGCCTGCCAGGTATTTCATTGCACCACCACTTGATAGAGCAGCCGACGCTGCCTTCGCAAATGCCGTTAAACTCATTTGCCCTAATACAAGGTCACCCGCGTCCGACATCAAAGATAGCGCCTGGCCCATGCAACCTAAACCAAAAGCGAACGTCATCGGTACAAGGGCGTTGCCAGACGCCGTATATCCGGGATTGAGGTGCTCAAGCAAAACAGCCATCAAAAAATAGCCTAAATCGTAGCCTGCAAGCAGTCCAAGCATTATTGCTATGCCAGTAACTATCGACTGATAGCTACCGCCGGTACGGTCACAGTAGTTGGTTGGACACGCTCCTGCGTAGACAAACCAGTTACCATCGTGCTTTGAATCCTCACTCGCAAACGTCCCCGTTGCTGGGTCCATATACCGAGCCTGCATGTAGATCAGGCCAGTGTTGTTATCGCTCGGATGGCCTGGATTGCCTACGAACTTGTGAGCGCTGGTGCCGTTGGCATTAACACCGCTTCGCACATTACCGTAAACATCGTAATTCCGGCTGGAAGTAATCGTGCCAGATGGGCTTACCTCGGCGAGCACAGATCCCAGGCCGTCGAAGAGGTACCATCGCCGACCGGGGTCTCCGCGCCCGCGCACCGATCAGGCGCGATGCAGGGCGTGGAGGCGATTAGACGGAAACCTATCAATCCGCACTACCTTCGCTGTAGCTGTGAGCCTGCGAACAGCGTATAACGGCGTATAACAGCGGCAATACGTACTTGACTGAATTGCATTCCTGCCACGTCATACCGGCGTTGCGCCGTCACGTCTTGGTCAAAGTTCGTGACAACAGGTTAAACAGAGTGTCAAAACAGAGCAATTTTCGACGGCGATCTGCAGCGCCCTCTAATCGCATCCGGGGCGGTTCTGTCTCGTGATTGCGGCCGCCGCCGCCGTTGCCTTTTTACGCTCACCGGCGAATATCGAAAACTTGCGGTTGGTCAGCCTTAACAGCTCATCTCGTATTTCTGGTTTGGAAGTCGAGCCAAGAGCATTAATCATAGTCAGCGCAAGGATACCTTTGGCACTGCGTAACGCGTGCGCGAGATAGAAGACATCCGCATCGGAAAGCGTGTCAAACTTACTCGCAGGCACCCGCTTAAGATACTCCGTCAACATCGTGTCAAAGCGGTTCGCTATGTCAGACAGGCAATTCAGAATGTCGCCGCACGGCAGTTTGGACAATTTCTTGAGGCACCATCTAATTGCGAATAGATCCCCAAGTGCAAACCTATCAGGCATAGCTGTGGCCGCCGCCGCCGATTCATACGGAAAAAACTGGACGGCAACTACATTCACTAACACGCCCACAGCTAAGAGCAGCCAGAATTCAACTCTGACCGTGGCCCATACCTGATGCATAATGTGCTCCTGAATCGTCGTTCCGACAAACGCATATGCAAACAGCGAATTGGACAATATCCGTAAGGCTTTGGTCCAACTACAGGCGCGTCGAACTTCCTCGCTACGAATAGCGCCACATGCCTCGTCGTTGTGTTCCTGCAATAGGTTTAACATGTGTGTCCTTGGTCTTGGCGCTGGTGCCATGCGGCTGTACATACCCGCTAGATCTTTTGACAGCCAAATTAGAATGACATGAATGACGTCGGAACTCGACGGTCTCAGTTTCACCACGCAGCGCGTACCCCGAGCATTAATCAAGGTCACTTAGTATAATTGCCCCTGCGACAGCGCAGGTGTATGCAAATGTTAGACCAACGACCTGCTGACAATATGGCATTTCTTCCCCAACTGCTGCCTCTTTCAGACCTTCAGTGACCAAATGTATGAGCCCCTCAATCGCAATGCCCCCTGCAGCGAATAATTTCTCGACGACTTCGCTTGAGCCCGTACCCGCCAAGGCGATGGTAAAAGACAAGACAGCTAGTTTGCATAACCGTATTGACACCGCAACGGCGATAGCCGCATCACCAGTTACTGAACCCAAGAGGGCGATAGAATAACTTGCAATGGCCAACTCTGCGAACATGAGGCCCAACATAATGAAACTGCCCGCCAAAAGGGATAGGCCCGTGCGTTCTCTCCCGTTCGGGTCAATTAAACTGGTCGGGGATTCGCCGGCGTAGGAATACAAGTTACGGCCGTCTGCCGATCTGTCTTCACTCACAAACCTCCCTGTCGCCGGGTCCACATACCGCGCCTGCATGTAGATGAGGCCGGTGTTGTTATCGCTTGGATGGCCGAGATTTCCCACGAACTTGTGAGCGCTGGTTCCGTTGGGATTGACGCCGCTTCTCACATTACCGTAAACATCGTAGTTTCGGCTGGAAGTTATTACACCGGCGGGGCTGACTTCCGCGAGGACGGAACCCAGGCCGTCAAAAAGATTCCACGAGACCGTTCCCGCAGTATCATCCCGCCGATACTCCGGGCCTCGTGCGCCTACCAAATAGGTAGCTGTGCTGGCGCCATTGCGCAGCTCGCGGACGAACATCGATGCATCGAGCGCAAAATCCGTGGTCACGCCGTTCACAACGGATCGATGCCGGATGCCATCAGCGGCATAGGTGAACTGGCTGGTCGTCCCGTTGTAGACGCACTGGGTCATCCGATTCTCGGAATCCCAGGTGTTGGTTCTTCCTCCGCCGGTCAGGGTATTGCCGTTGACATCATTTGTATAGGCGTTGCCGGCACGACTGAGGAGCATATTCGCATTGTTGTAGGTGTAGTTCTCTGTTCCGTTGATTCCTCCTCCTGCATCGGTCTTACTCAGTCGATTTCCCATCGCATCGAAGGTGTAGGACTGCGTTTGGCCATCGCCATAGTTCACGGCGACAAGCCGATTCACGTCGTCGTAGCCATACTGCTCCGTGCGAGAGCCGCCGTTACCGATGGTAATCCTGTTAGTCAGCCGCTGGCCCGCATTATCATAGGTGTAGGCATTGCTGCTCAAATTGCTGCCAGGCGAGCTGTTGTTCCACGGCCAGTTTGTTGTGCGCCAGGTCTGCTGGAGCGTGTTAATTGTCCAGTCAGTCTGGCCATTATTGAGACTGTTATAGCTGTAGGCATACACGCTCTGGACCGCGCCCGTCTGCTGCCCGCCCTGGCTAAAGGTCTGGTTCGTCATCGATTCATGCAGGTGGCCGGTGATATCGAAATGGTATTCAGCTCGTCTGCCCTGATCATCTGTTATATAGATAAGGCTCTGGGCTACAGAATTCGGATCGTCTTTCGGCTGCATATAGGGAACGTTGCAGTATGGCGAGGTGTAACCGTAGGTTCAGGCGCCGCCGCCGGGCAAATTCATGCTCGTGCGTGCTCCGCTAAGGCGATACGTGTAAGACGTCGTTCCGGTTAGTGGATCAGTTTCAGAAGTTAGCCTGTCATCTCCCGCCTCATACCCCATGGATGTCGTGCCGCGATTGTCGGTTACGGAGCTGGTTCTGCCGTTCTGGTCGTAACCATAGGAGATAAGCTCGCCTGCAACAGCGCCGTTTGCAGGAAAACTCGCCGAGGTCTGCTGCCCGATGGAATTATTGGAGAAGGTCGAAGTGAGGCCAACCTGGCTCGTGCTGGAGAGAACGTGCCCGGAGACGTCGTAGGACATCGTTGTAGCCCGGTTTAGGCCGCCAGCTTTGTGATCCTGCACAACGCCGGTGAGGTTGCCCGAGGCATCGCCATAGCTGCAATCCGTCTCGACCCCGTTCAGGTTTCCACGCGTCCGAAATTACCGAAATTCGATTGGCTACCGCCGCGTGGATGGCCGGTGAATCGTGACTCGAACGCAGGTGGACTGCAAAGGGATTACTGGCTCGCTAGCCGACTTACTGGCTGCGTTACGCCAATACCTAGCCAGGCCACACATCACGGCACTGGTTAGAAGTGTTGCGGTGCCGAAAGTGCAGGCCACCCATAGCCGAACAGTTGAAGCATAGCCCGGCGCTGCATTTAGCGCGATGCCACCTATAGCTCCCAGGACAAGCAATATGCCAATCGAAATGGCAACAGCAACAATGCTCGCTCCCGGCTGTATGTGGGGGGCTCCTTCGAACAGTTCGTCATGCTGGCCGCATCGGGTCCACAGTTCCCGTAGACCAGCATAAAGAATCAGCTGCGCAAACATGATTCCACCACAGATTCCGACAAACGGGGTCCGGCCGTATAGCCATGGCGACAAGGAGATCATCGCGCCCACAATTATCCATGTAAGCGCGAGGCTGTAATAGGCCGGCTTCCTCAGTCGATCTGCGCGCAGAATTGCGCGCACGGAGGTCGGACCGGTCATGCCGACAGCCATCCAGGACATGCCCCAAGCCACATAGAAGACCTTGTCAAAAGCCGATGGATCGCCCAACATTTGTCAGTCCTCCTCGAGCCAGACGCACTACGCTAACCTATCATAAACGGCCTCATGTAACAGCGAATTAACTGTGAGGTAAGATTCGGTAGTCCAACGAAAAACTCCTTTGGCCCTGGTAATTGTTTCAGATCTTTTTCGGCCCCGTCTCTAGGTATCTGTGTATTTTCGGGCCGCCGCCTTGACTTCAGCTGGAGTGAATCGCCAAGGCGGGGATACGGCAAGAGACCTGATTTGTGCATCAAGGACCTCATTCGTTGTTTTGGGTATCAGCCGGATTAGCTCGCGGGCTAATTGACCGTTGCCAGTCCACAGTGCATCTATAAGCGCGCGCGTCCCAATTGCGTCCATTGCGCTAATGTCGATAGTGTCTTGGGCTGCGAATCTTTCAACAATTGCGCGTTCGAACGCTGAGCGAAGGCGGAGGAGGCTCGATGCTGTGATACCTGCATAGAGACCTCTGAAGGTGGCCCAGATGCACCAGCGCATCAGCAGGACCTCACGATCCGAGAATGACGATGTCGACTCAATCATGGCCAATGCGACTCGTCTTGGCACACTTAGGACGGCGGCATCCCTGGTCAATAACGCGCAGGCCAAAAGTAATATCGAAACTATATGCTCATTGTGGAACTCCAGGGTACCGAACTCGCAAAGTGCTGGTAACATAACGAGGTTCACGAGCATACAAGCCCAGAACGCGATTCGTGTCGCTTGTATTAGCCAAATAGCTCGCTCAAGCTTCGATCGTATTCCACTATTTGCTTTTGTGCTCGTATTCGACATAGTCCCTCGCGGCCTAGTCATGGCCAGTGAATCCGTTTGACCACTTAACGTTTGCAAAATTTCATATGACACTTGTTTACGTGAATATGCCATGCGACCGAAGGCGAGATGCGTTGCAGCGTCATTCCATGTTGACAGCTGCTATTGCGCCACAAAGCATCAGGTTGTACGAGAGTGTTACCATCACAAATGTGTAACAATACGGAAACGCGACGCCCTCTTCAGCAACTTTATACGCCATTTCGATGCACTTCATTAATCCACCTTCAAATGCGATGTGAGCCGCCTCCAGTAGCTTCTCATTTAAGAGACCGCCGGCCTCTCCAGCAAAAGCAAGCGCGAAGGCTACAGCGGCCAATTTCGCTAGATTTATAGCCGCAATCACGGCTACACTGCCGCCTTCGCATGCTGCTAAGAACAGGCACGTTATTGACATTATGGCGAAAGCCGAGCCAAGCATCGAAAGCCAACAGAACCAAGCGGAAACCCCCTTTGCCTCGTGTCCATCAGCGTCAACCATACATGTTGGCGAATTGCACGAATATATATATAGGTTGCCGTCCGCGGCTTTGTTATCCTCACTCACAAACCTACCAGTGGCCGGATCCATGTACCGCGCCTGCATGTAGATGAGGCCGGTGTTGTTATCGCTCGGATGGCCGAGATTGCCGACGAACTTATGAGCGCTGGTTCCATTGGCATTGACCCCGCTTCTAACGTTCCCTTAGACATCGTAATTCCGGCTTGAAGTTATTACACCGGCGGGGCTCACCTCCGCGAGCACGGAGCCTAATCCGTCGAACAAGTACCATCGCCGAACTGGCGATTAGACGGAAACCTATCAATCCGCACTACCTTCGCTGTAGCTGTGAGCCTGCGAACAGCGTATAACGGCGACGATACAAACTTAGCTGTATCACCGTTCCCGCAGTATCATCCCGCCGATATTCCGGGCCTCGTGCGCCTATGAGGTAAGTTGCAGTGCTGGCACCGTTGCGCAGCTCGCGGACGAACATCGATGCATCGAGCGCAAAATCGGTGGTAACTCCGTTAACAACGGACCTATGTCGAAGTCCATCCGCCGCGTAGGTGAACTGGCTGGTCGTCCCGTTGTAGACGCACTGGGTCATCCGGTTCTCGGAATCCCACGTGTTGGTTCTGCCTCCGCCCGTCAGGGTGTTGCCGTTGGCATCATTTGTATAGGCGTTGCCGGCACGGCTAAGAAGCATATTCGCATTGTTATAGGTGTAATTCTCCGTTCCGTTGATTCCTCCTCCTGCATCGGTCTTACTCAGTCGATTTCCCATCGCATCGAAGGTGTAGGACTGCGTTTGGCCATCGCCATAGTTCACGGCGACAAGCCGATTCACGTCG
>CAIXIX010000586.1 GCA_903919615.1 uncultured Chthonomonas sp. | reverse complement strand
TGGGGTGTTCTCTGGAGCGCCCGAAGAATGAGGGTCCGAGCGGTAGAGCTAGGGTCGGGGAGGGGGATCGATTCGACTCCGATCATCGCGCTTTCCCATCCGGCAGCACGCCCTCATCCGGTAGGCGCCAAATGTTTCCCCTCTCCGCAAGCTTGCGAGCAAATGTGGGCCTACTCGCTTCTCCCCAGCGCTCCTGTGCCGCCCATCAACAAGTTGAATTACCTCTTTACCCGATTACCGCACTACCTCTGCTCGGCGATCGAGAATTCTCCCACCTACCTTCAATCCAGTAAGTCCTTGGTCTCGGCAGCCCAATTACCCGAATTACCGCAATGCGCGATTACCATCTTCTCCTGCCCGCAGGGCAATTGTTCCTAGGCGTGGCATTCATGCCATGTATACCGCATGCGACCATCCTAACCTCTTCTCTCCACCTCCTCTTCCGGCCGCCAGTGGCGCGCGGAAGAGGAGGTGGACTGTCGCATCGAAAAGGCGTTCATCGGTAAGGTTTATCCGGGCCCACCTTCGGGGCATGTGGACAGTTGTCGCATTTTTGTATAATCCTTACCAGTCCATATCCTATAATGTAGAATCCGACCATTGCTCACACGCAGGAGGTGAACGGCGCTATGTTTGACGAGATTGACGATGATATGCAGTTTGTTATCGGCCTTGGACAGGATGAAACTGGACTGCGGTTTTACTGCGACCGGTCGGGTCTCGCGTACGTGACCGCTAAAACCCTGAATATCGATTCCATTGGGGGACCGAGGATCGATAAGGTTATCTTTCACCACAGCCTATTGCAGGACTGTATCGAGTGCATTGCGGAAACCGCACAGGCTGCTCCAAAGCCAGACGCGCTCACGCGGGGGTTCATCTCCCGTATTGCGACCGCTGCACAATTATTGTCGGCGCGAGATGTTGTTTACGGCGTCGGAGATGAATTGTGAGGCCGTCGCAAACTCCACTCACTTCCACGCCAACAGACCTCGGTGTCCGACGGCCGCTTCTGATGAATAGCCGTCTGGCCCGGGGCTGACGTTTAGCGCGAATAAATAATTCAAACACATGTGAAATAAGTTTCGAACTTGGAGATAAGGCATGACACGTTGGGACCTGAGATCGGCGACCATTAGAACCGCGATTAGGCAGATCGCTTGGATCGTTTATATTCTTGCGTTTGTCACCGTTGTCGTGTCGGACAAAGTTAGGCACGATAGGTTAATACAAGCGATGACATTGTTTGACCTCGGCGCGTCTCAGTACGACGCTAAACAGTACAAACTAGCGGTTGTTTCACTCGGTAGGTCGGCGACTCTGGATCCCACGTGCGTCCACACGTACAAGTTACTCGGCATTTCTGAGGCGAACACGAATGAATATGCCCGCGCCGTCAAGCACTTGAAAATCGCTGCAAGACGAATGACGGCGGACCAGGAGGTCTTCTATTTCCTCGGCAACGCGTATATCTGCCTCAACGAGCGAAACGACGCCTGCATTGCGTGGAAACACGCTACGGATTGTGGAACAGGCGGCTATGCGGATCTCGCTCGGCAAGAGCTTGCCAAATGGTGCAACAGAGTTGGTACAAAGTAGACTTTTTCCACGGCGAGGTGCGCTTAACCTAACTTGCCTTCGCCGATTATATTTCAAGGGGTGCTTAATCGCTGAGCGACCGGCCGGCAATAGCATCCGCTTCCATTTAGTCGGAAAGCATGGTCATAGGACAGTACCGACGCCCAGATAAAACGCCGCTTCTGCTCTTCCCGCCTCTGCGAGTTTCGCGAGCAGTGGCGCGCCTTCATCGGTGCGTTCTCGCTGCATCAACAACTTTCCGAGGGCAAGGCGCGGCGGCTGGGCGGTCGGGTCTGCGTCAATTACCAGTCGGAGGTTCCGCTCTGCAGTTACGATATCGCTGGCAGTGGCCGCATACAGGTACTCCTGCCACCAGGTCTCAACGCCATCCGTCTGCGCCGCACGCGTTCCGGCAGGCATCTCTTTCGCGGTCGGCAAGTCGTTCGCTGCGAGGCAGACGCAGTAGGGCGACAAGTGAACCTTCCTGCCGCCGCCGTTCATCGGTCCGGTAAGGCGGACGCTTGCACTCACCTACCTAGATCCCGCGAGGGCGATCGAAATACCAAGCCTTGGTTTTGATAATAGCCGCTTGATTCGAAACGCGCTGCACGATTACCGTAGGGCGACCGTCTTGAACAGGTCGTTTCCGTAAATGAAACTGATATGCTTACCGTCCGGCATCCACGAGACGGACTTGACGTAGCCGGGAACGCAATAAACATCGCCTAGGTCGACCATCCGTGTACCATCCGTACGCGAAACACACAGGCGCATCAAGACCGTTCGGTCATAAGAAAAGCCCAGCGCGTGGATACATTTGTGGATTGCCGCATATATCGCGCTGTCGTTTGCGCTTTCCGTCAGCCATGCAATGTGCCTTCCGTCGCCAGAAAACGCTGCCTGTATGACCTTTGACTTCGGGAAGCGCCTGACGAATCTGCGGACTCGCCCAGTTCCGAGGAGGTCGACGTCGTAAATTGAAACATCAGACCCTTGCCGGAATTCCGCGAGATAACCGGTCGTTAATAGATGGTCGTCGGCTGAGATCCGGACTGTTGAGCCGAGCGGAAACGCAACGGACCGCACCAGTAGTGTCACATTATCTGCCGCCCCAACGGTTCGGACCGACGCACCGATAACCGTTTCAGCATCAATGCTTACATCAATCACGGCAACGCGTCGATTGTCGCTTAGCCAGTGGACATCTCCCCCGCGCTTCCAAGTAAACGACCGCTCGCCATCGATGGTGCTAGCGAGCGGGTTGTCGCCATCGGTTGACAGTAACCAACGGTGATCAGGCGACACCTCGGCTTGTACTCGACTCGCGGCGGCGTGGTTCCATAGCCGGGTCAGCACTATCAGGTCAGTGTCAGTGTGCGCAAGTACATTTCGTCGGACAAGATCGCCGCAGTCTGAAGCAGGAGATAATCTGAAATAGATCAACTCCCCGTTTGAGATCCACGTATACCCTGCTCCGGCCGCAAAGTTCCACCCGCGTGCGTCGCATACGAAGGTCGATCGACCAAGTAGTCCTGCCCGTCGAGGCAATATGACGGCGGGTGCAGCAATGCAAATGAACAATGCCAAGGCCAGCGATTTCGTGCGCTTGGTGGGTGTCATAGACCGTAAGGTACTTTCTTGATGGACGATAGGCATATCTCGGGGGCTGATTCTGGATTCTATTGTTTTATCTAACTAACGCAGCCCCCTGTTACGGACATACATCTTGCCAGACGTGGCGGCATGACAGCCCTTCATTCTGCAATCCGGTAGGCGTGTATTTCACTGTTCCCTAGTTCCAGAGTTCTCGGAGCGCCCGAGTAGCGAGGGATGAAGCGGTAAGATGACCGGGTCTCCGTTGTCGTCTGTGTGTTGTCGAGCAGCGCTACCGTCGATCCGAGCAGATTGTCAACTCGTCCCTTTTCCCAGAGTTCTCGGAGCGCCCGAGTAGCGAGGGACTCAGCGGTGAGATGACCTCTTCCCTGCGTATGATTTCGCCATCGATTTCTGTATATCGTACTGTTCCCATTGGTGACTCCTTCCGGGCAATCTGCCCGGGCGCTCGGGCCGCGAGCGCAACCGTTCCAACCGATCCGACAGTATAGCAAACCAACTATCACAGAATTATCAGCATAAGTGCACATTTCTCGCCAGTTAGCGGGATTTACGTGCTAAATCCTGATAGCCAGCCTCAAAGACTTCTCCGACAGCACACAGACTCAATAGGGTTGACCACTTCGCTCTGACGGGCTCAACCACGCGAAAGGAGCAGGTTGTGGAGGCAGTGCACTACAATCGGCAGTTTTACGGAACGTTTCACTTCGTACAGAGCGACGAACACTATACCTGCCCAAAAGAAGGCCACAAACTTTGACCAATCACCGTGACAGCCTGCGAAGATTATTGAGGACAGGAACGCGCTATACATCGGCCCGATCCACCTGGATGCTGCTCCGTACATAGTCTTACGGAACAGAAGTTCCTCACTGATAGGACCCAGAAGCAACAGCCGAATTGCGTCCAGCACCCAGAACCCATCCAACATCCTGCCGTCTGCCAAACGGCGCACAAACATGTATCCGCTTTGCTGTAATCCCGAAAAGTAGCCCTCGTACACGCGCCCCGAAAGAATGATCCCTACCACCACCAGCAGAATAATCTGAAGATAGGCGAACACTGTACTTTTTCCAGAAGGTGCAATAGACGGCGGAGAGTGCCTTGCCGCTTCTTCGGTTGATAGGCATGGCGACTTCTTAAGTCGAACTGCAAGGAACAAAACGATTACGAGGAGCTCGGTTGTCGTAAGCGTTGATGTTTGGTAGGCTGCCCGCCGTGACGTCAAAAATGCCGATACGTCGTGCGCGACAAGCACGCTATTTATCGGGTTCACAAAATAGTAGAGGACTATCTGGAACAAGGGGGTAAGGGCCATTAACATGAGGTACCGCACGCCATTCGGATGCCCCTGTTGCTGGCTTTGCGACCAGACGGTTCCGAGGACGATGACGCACAGCGCGAGCAGGATAACTGGCAGCGTCACAGTCGAAAATTCTGTCCAGAATCCAGTTGCGTGTTGCCGGAACGCGTTAAGGTATCTACCATGTTGGACGTCCTCAGCCATTGTGCGTCGACTGCACCAAAGGGCAAATTCGGCAGAATGCTGGGAAGCGCCGGAACCTCGATTCCCAGCTTCCGCATCCGTTGCCAGCTTGATCTCGTTATCGGCGGAGGCCCAACGGCCTTGCTGTTGATACAGCTCGGCAAGTACGGTAGGCGGAACGGCGGCAGGCGACTCGGCTTCTCTTTTGAACGCCTCGAGATTCGTTGCTTTGATATTACCGCGTTCATCAAAACACGCTTCGAACCGCGACCTCCATTCTGGGGAATAGTGGGATCGCTCGTAATCGCCGGTCTGCGCCACCGAAGTGGCGCAGATGACGATTGCGGCAGATGTCACAATGACAAGGCCGACGTGCTTTCGCCATCGTCCGGCGAACTCGGACATCTTCGGATCTGTCACGGGTTACTGGCCATACGCTTTCGGCAATCCGGTCATCGGATCGTGGTTATTGCGAGGGATCGGCTGGTAAATGCTGTTGTTTGCGTGTTGTTTGTGCAACAAAAATCCACATTGCTTATGCCCCCGCATATCTTGAGGCACTTTTCCCATTGTCCGTTAGGCGTGCCCAATCCGGCGCAATGGTGGTATGGCGCATTCTCGACATCTTACGGTGCAATATTGGCCCAAAGATCGGCCGGTACGAAGCGGGAAATGTGACCAACGTTCGACGTCGCCACGATTACGTCAGCAAATTGCAATTGGGCTGTCAACGCCTGGGCACAAAGGATAACATCAACGTCAAGTTTCTTAGGGTCGCCGGTTGGAACCCCGGTGCGGCGCGACATTGACCACAAATCTGCCGCCCGCAGCATCGCTGACGTCGTAATTGGCAGATACCGTAAAACTGCTTTGAGCCCGTCGAGCCTGGCAATACCATGGATCTTGCCAGCGCGGAGTAGTTCGCGTCTGATCTCATAATCGATCACTTCGGGGATATAAAGCTTGTGTCCTGCGCTCAGGCACTCCGTCATCCAATCCGATACAGCGACAACTTCGGTACTGCGAGCCGGACTGGACAGGAGGCCGAGTGGTGAAGAATCAAGGAATATGTGACGTGTCACGGAAAGATCGGTCTTTCGCCGCTCGACAGCCTAGTCGCATTCAACGCACGCTTGAACTCGCCAAGCTCCTCCTCGGCCTTGCGTAGTTCATCTGGATCCTCTGTCCAATCTTGCTCACGCCACGACTTCAGCAAAGCAATCGCCGCAGCATTTTCAGCATCAATCGCAGGAGTCACCTCTGCGGACAATGCTGCGGTCTCCTGGTCCTCTTCAATCTCAATGAGGCGGAATCGTCCCTGCGGAGAATGCGCAAGAATAGAAGTAAGTTCTTGTGTTGTGCCTTCGTGAATCTGCATGTTTTGTTAGCTCCGGTGATAAGCCATTATATCACGCCTGTGCGCTTAGAAATAAGCATATGTTGTAGCGGTAGCCAATCCAAAATCAAAACCAGTTTATGTCTCCTCTTCCCGATCGCATCGGTAGGCGCGATCGGGAGGAGGACAGCATGAGATCTGCCACTCGCTAACTACACCGGTGAACGGTTGCGGCAGGAAGATTCGCTGCCCTCCATCGCTCACCTCGCCGGTGTCTGCAGTCGCGATTATCACTTCTTCCTCCGAGTTACATGTCGTGTGGTAAACGCATCCACTTTCACTACGTCTTCTAATCTTAGCTCTTCAAAGGTCGCCTGGATGTGGCTTGTTGACCAGATACCTGACTCATTCCCTTTTCCCTGTTCATCGTCCCGCTACCGCCCGGCGCAGGTTTTCAACCTGCTGCCGCGTTTCAGGGTGGTCCGGGTTCAAATCCAGAGCCCTTTCCATCCACACGAGCGCAGCCGCGAGGTCGCCGGAGCGGACACTACCAACGCCGAGGTAAAACGCTGCTTCTGCGCTACCTTCAGCGGCGAGTTCCGTGAGCAACGGTACTCCTGCCTCGGTGCGTTCTTGCTGCATCAACAGCTTCCCGTGAACAAGGCAATGTGGATGTGCGGCTGGGTGCGCGTCGATCTGCGCGCGTCTCGTTACTACGTGACCCGTCCACCTGAAGTGTTTTCGCTGGCAACAGCTGGAATTACTACCATCCTATGTCAACGTGGCGCCATCTTCTTCTCGTATTGTGTTAGCGCCTCAACGCATCGACGCCTATGTTTGGATTTAGCAACTTGCAGGGCTGTTAGCCCCTCTTTATTGCGTAACGCTGGGTCGGCACCATATCTGATTAGCAGTTCCACAACTTCGTAATTCCCAGCCCATGCTGCCTCAATCAAGGGGCTGTCACCCTCGGATGACTGTATATTGATGTCAGCTCCTGCGCGAATCAGCGCCGACGCAATTGCCGCGTCACCGCTTGCTGCTGTTGATACAAGCGGTGGATCTCCCAGACGTGACAATCTGTTGACGTCGGCACCGGCCTCGATCAGGATCTCGACGACCTCAACGATATTTGCGTGGTGTAAAGCGGTATCCCCATACCCATTTGTGAAATCTATAATAGCGCCGCCCTCGACGAGAGCTCGAACCATGCCAACCGAACCCATTTGCGCCGCAAGCATAAGGGGCGTAAGTCCGAGCGTTTCGTCGCATACATAGGTCCGAAATGCCTCCGAACCGTTCCAGATTATATCTGGATTTGATCCTGAGCTCAAGAGTGCAACTAGGTTAAGGTTGTCCCGCCTAATAACGGCTCTAATTATATCCGGTGTTGTTGCGTCAATTTTCCAGGTAGAAAGCGCATTGATCCGAAGGCGGTACCGGATCAATGCTCCTATGACAACTATTGGTACAGCCAGCAAGAACCAAAACGCCATGGTGGTATTGATCCTTATCCGACGAAGGATTGGCATGGGCCAGACGCGGCTACCGGGCCCGGAACTTCGGGAGGATCCGGAAGTCCGCCACCGCCGCCAACAGTCGGCGCAAAGCCACATCGGAAGAAGATACATGCAAGCACCATCATAGCATCGCCAGTGCCTGGAGAACTACCATCCGATACCACGTTGAGACAGTCAAGAACGCAATTAGCCCATTTACCCACTACTGCCAAGGCTGGCGGGAACTTCTTGATTCGTCCGCCGGTTCCACGGTGTCTCCTCCTCCATAGGCAGTAATAGTGGACGTGGGGCGGCGGCCCCAATTCGATTGTAGTTATGCATCCCTGGTATGCAAATTTACCGGGATCGATCAAGGCGCGCTCGGCTTTACATACGGCGATAACCGGTGGCGGGCAGGCTGGTATTGTGATAATCGGTGATAATCCAGTCTGGTCAACACCAACAGGCAGATTGTTCCGCACGTAAGCGTACAAATTCCAATCGCCCCCGGCGAACCCAATCGGGTCCTCCGTCAGCCATCGACCCTTTTCGGGCTCCAGTACGCGAGCCCGAACGTATGTCTTGCCCGAACTATCCGCATGATAACCCTTCGTCCCAACAAACCGAAACGGCGTTGTCGTTCCGCCATCGCAGGAGGAATAGTACCGCTTCGGCAGCTGCATGAAATCATGCTATTAGACCGTCTGAAACTTGCTCCGGGAAGGCGATATCCGGTTGATAAAATGTTTTGCCATTTTCGCAGGTCTAATTGTACAACTGTGCACCCTTGATACATGCTACCAGACCGTTACCGGCGGCCAGCAGTCCCGGATGTCGAACACGTTATGGTGAGAGCCTCTTTTCTTTGCCGTTAGCGTCTTCCAGCAAGATGTAAGGCGTGCCATCTGGACCCAGGCTTATTCGGGCGATGCTTCGCTTAACGCCCCTGACTTCGATTGCGGTCCCGTAATCGTCGTCCGAGATAATCGATGCCGTTGTCCGTCCGTCCTTATCCAACATCTGAATTATTGGCGTGCCTTTCGAAGAAGTGCCAATGCGGCAACGCGAACGGTTTTCGCCGTCCTCGACTACGAACGAATGTGCGCGGATGACCGCTGGAACCGATGGTCCTTGTGGATTGGCGCGCGGGGATCTGAGTACACAAATGAGGCCGATTGACGAAATGGCGGCTATAAGAGAGGTTTGGTTAATCTTCATCATGGTGCGAAGCTCCTTCCAGAATATTACTTCTTGGCCCAGGATCGAGTCTGTTTTGGTGCGCCCGAACCTTAAATGTCCGGTATTAGCTTGTTCTCTCGATGGGCAACCTCATCGGGCAGCGAGTCTCTTGTGGCAGCGATCGCCGCAACCAAACTCGACCGCCTGTGCTTGCATGTTGCAGTCATTGTATTCCGTCTGGCAAGCAATGATGTCGAGTATGTCTCCTCGGCTTGAGGCTACCTCATGCAGACAAGCTGCGTAGAGTATCCAACACGTTCGCCTGTCGACACCGACGTTAAATATACAGCACTCAATGCAATCAGCCAGTTTTGTGGTCAGGTCACAATTCCGTGGGATAATTGCGCCTTTACTGGGCGGCGGGGGTATTTTTACCGGTATTATGGGAAAGACAACCGTCCCTCCGCCATTGGTCTGGCAAGCGGCAAGTCCAGACGGGTCGCGATAGGTCACAGGGTTGTTCTCTGCATATCCGTAGTTAAGGGCTAGGGGCACATTCGGCCAAGAACTACGAAAGCCACGTAGGTACAGTTTGGCAGCGCCTGCTAACCCAATCGGGTCCTCGGTCAGCCATCGACCCTTTTCGGGCTCCAGTACGCGAGCCCGAACGTATGTCTTGCCCGAAGCATCAGCATGATAACCCTTCGTTCCAACAAACTGGAACGGAGTTGCAGTTGTACCAGTACGGGAAGCAACGGTTCCGCTGGGGAAATAACTAAACGTGTCGGTTATCGTTTGCGTGTTGTCGAGCAGCGCAACTGTCGAGCCAAGTGCATCCGGCACATAATCGCGGATGACTCCGTTTCTGTTTTCCGAAACAATTTCACCGTCTAGCACTGTGTATCGTACTGTTCCCATCGCTACCTCCTTGTGGGCTGTTGGGTCTCCACGCGTAGTCGCGAGCGCTCCCATTCCGCCCGATCCGAAAGTATAGCAAACCAATTATCACAGAATTATCAGCATAACCGCACACTTCTCACCAGTTAGCGGGATTTACGAGCAATATGGTGATTGGCTACCCCAATCGAACTTAAAGATGCCACCGAAGTCAAAGACTTAATCAACCCGCCTCTATCGATCTCACAGACCATATTACCCACTCACGTTATTACCGGATTAGCCGCTCTATGGGCCCCAAAAGCCATCTCCGTGTCCCTTTGTACCCCGCGCTGCGTCGTGCCATGCCTAGTTCTTACGATTCTGATTTCTGCGACCACGCGCTTGGGTGACCAAAGCGAGCGATCTTTCATCGCCACGCGAGATCGCGAGGGACAAAACCGACACACCGTTTTCTGCTTCGTGCTCAGGGTCAGCCCCCCTGCGCAACAGCGCCTCGACGAAATCGGGCTGTTGCCGTAATACAGCAAGCATCAAGACACTGTATCCTTGACCGTCTGCAACATTAGGGTTTCCGCCGGCATCGAGCAGAACATGTGCCGCAGACCACTTCTGGAATATTGTTGCATCGAGAAATGCCTGGTCTATTTCCGGCTGTGCAGCATACCGGCGAACGAGCAGCATCTTTACTATCTCGATGCGTCCGGATCCTGCCGCGATTTCCAACGGAGTTGAACGGCCTATACCTGTGATTCTTGGGTCAGCTCCAGCATCAAGCAGGGCCTTGATCAGCGGCGGGTTCTCCGGCAGACAAGCGAACTCGTACGGTCCGTCAACCTGCGAATCTAGCGCTTCGCATAACGGAGTAGGGTACATCCCGTCCGCCGTTTTCCCCGTTAATCTGTCACTCAATACGCGGCGAATATTGTCCGTGTCACGTCCACGGATCCAGTAGTCACGCGCATTGGGCGAAGCACCGAAGCGCAATAACTGCTGCACTCTTACAGCATCATTCCGCTTTATCGCTGCGAACAGTCGGATGTTTTGGGACACACGAAAAACAGCAATTACAGCGCCAATAACGCAGGTGGATATAAAGGCGCGCAGTAACAATTTCCGTACGTGTATCCGTTTTATGGTCAGTCCTCCGCGGACCCGCAGCCCATTATCGTTGACGCTCACCTAGATGCTGCCAGATCGGCTTACCGTTGGAGTCATAAGGATAGCCTATGTCTTGCCTGCACATTTCCACACCTCTATCCTTGCACAGCTTGTTATCTGACCCTGGATGATTGATATCACAAAAATCGTAAACGCAATGTCTGCAATCCGTGAATTTGAAATACGGCATCGACTCCTTTGATATGCTCGTGCAGTCCGCGAGGTACTTTGGCGGTTTACCATAAGTGTAGGTTGTGTCTGGTGTTGGCATACCGCAGAGGCATTGCGAATTAAAATATGCCCCACAACTGCAGCATTGTTGACTCGGCTTAGACGGCCATCTAATTGACCACGGAAAGCCCCTTGGCAATGGCGGAATAGTCCCGGTGCGATCGGTCAGAATTGTTGGGCGACCCCAGACATATTGATAGACATTAAGTCCACCTCTGAACCCAATCGGATCCTCGGTCAGCCACCGTCCCTTTGCAGGCTCCAGTACCCGAGCCCGCACATACGTCGTGCCCGATGCGTCCGCATAATAGCCCCTCGTACCAACGAACTGAAACGGCGTTGCAGTGGTTCCAGTGCGCGACGCGACGGTTCCGCTCGGAAAGTAGGTGAAGGTTTCGGTTATGGTTTGCGTGTTGTCGAGCAGCGCTACCGTCGATCCAGGGCATCCGGAACATAAAGGCTGCGGACACCATTACGCTTTTCGGCGATGATCTCACCATTCACAGTCGTGTATCGAGCTATTCCCATTGGATTTGATTCCTTTGTGTCGACACCAAGCATTGCGGGCTAGAAAGTTACCGTTGTTCACGGTTGCGTGAAGCGTCTAATGTCGGACGAACCCGAATCAGTCGCCGTTGTTGCCGCGTGGGGCGGCTCAGGGTGGTACACATCGGGCGCGCTTTTGGACCAATCACCCGTACATATCGGGCGCATTTTGGTCTGTTCACTGATACAGTATGGGCACGCTCACGACAGTACGCAAAATGTTGATGTGAGCCAGATAGCATTTACGATTTTCTGTCGTTTAGTAACATTGTACACATTGGTTCCTCAAACGACTCATGTGGCTGTTTTTCTGTTGCAGCCCTGTCGGCCGAACGTCAAACGTTAGGTAATCCCGGATGTACCCACAATCCTGACACATCTGGTTCGGCTGCAAGTACACACTCTGGCACCTCGGGCATAAAATCTGT
Source organism: uncultured Chthonomonas sp. (assembly GCA_903919615.1). Classification (GTDB taxonomy): domain Bacteria; phylum Armatimonadota; class Chthonomonadetes; order Chthonomonadales; family Chthonomonadaceae; genus CAIXIX01. The sequence goes on along the minus strand of CAIXIX010000586.1, from coordinate 281 downwards.
GGTTGGTTCATTTAATCTACCCTTGCGCTCAATTTACGCGAATTGATGATGGATGCCGGAAGATCCAGTAAGCTCTGGTTTCTGGATCAGGTGCGATGATACCTGCCCGCGTTAGATTGCTAGTGGTGCGTTTTTTAAACGCATGTAGGGATTTTGCTCTTCCGTGTTAGATTCTACCTTCGGGCCGCTGTCGGACTCTTGATCCGTGCGGCAGGAGGATAAGAATGCCTTGGGTTGCTCCACAGTATCAGCCGGTTTTTTCGGATGCCGATATCGAATTG
>CAIXIX010000585.1 GCA_903919615.1 uncultured Chthonomonas sp. | reverse complement strand
GATTCCTCCTCCTGCATCGGTCTTACTCAGTCGATTTCCCATCGCATCGAAGGTGTAGGACTGCGTTTGGCCATCGCCATAGTTCACGGCGACAAGCCGGTTCACATCGTCGTAGCCATACTGCTCCGTGCGAGAGCCGCCGTTACCGACCGTGATTGTGTTCGTCAGCCGCTGGCCCGCATTATCATAGGAGTAGGCATTGCTGCTCAAATTGCTGCCCGGCGAGCTGTTGTTCCACGGCCAGTTTGTTGTGCGCCAGGTCTGCTGCAGCGTGTTAATTGTCCAGTCAGTCTGGCCATTATTGAGGCTGTTGTAGCTGTAGGCGTATACCGTCTGGACCGCGCCGACCTGCTGCCCGCCCTGGTTGAAGGTCTGGTTCGTCATCGATTCATGCAGGTGTCCGGTGATGTCAAAATGGTATTCAGCTCGTCTGCCCTGATCGTCGGTTATCGATATCAAGGTCTGACTGACAGAGTTCGGGTCGTCTTTTGTCTCCATGTATGGCACAGCGCAATAAGGCGATGTGTAGCTGTATGTCCACGCACCGCCGCCCGGCAAGGTCATGCTGGTGCGTGCTCCGCTCAGGCGATACGTGTAGGACGTCATGCCAGTTACGGGATCGGTAACGGAGATCAACCTGCTTCCAACCTACGCCACCAATGAGCAGTTGGGCACGACAGGGGATACGGTCACCGCATACAACGCCTATCTGAAGCAGTTCATCGATGTGGTAAAGCCCGGGCTCATCAGCTGGGATCACTATCAGTTCGCCATCGATCACGATATGCCGGACTACTTCCTCAACCTGTCTCTCATCCGAACTGCCTCCCTGAATGCGAAGCTGCCCTTCCTGAACATCATTCAGGCGGCCACCTGGACCCCGAAAATGCGCGAGCCCAATGAGGGTGAGATGCGCTACCTTATCTTCACCTCCGCTGCCTATGGCGCCCAGGGGATCTCCTACTACGTCTACAATGCGCCCGGCCACTCACCCTGCATTGCGAAGGCAGATGGAACGCCTACGCCGGTCTACTACTGGCTTAAGAAGATTAACCCGGAGTTTGCCACCATCGCCTCCGAGCTTAAGACGCTGCACTCCACCGGCGTCTACCATGCCGGAATGCTGCCTCCCGGTGCGGTATCGATCCCGGCCAAATTCCCATTCAACTTCGACCCACCGATACCGGCAGCCAGCTTCGAGAAGGGGTTGCCGGTGAAAGGCGCGCTGCTGGGCGGCTTCAGTAAACGAACCAACGGTCGGCCGTCGCATGTCGTGGTGGTCAATCTGGACTATAAGAAGGTGACAACCGTGACAGTTACCGGACCGGGCCATCTCGAGGTTTTCGATACCACGAATAAGGTATGGCGACGATCGTCTGAGCCCGGCCACATCACTCTGCGATTGGAGCCCGGCGGCGGACAGCTTGTACGCAGCGTGAGATAGGTTGGGGTTGTGGAGAGCATTGGTATCAACATGGGGCGATTAGCCGGACATGGCTCACCTTTACAACGGTTACAGCATTCCCGGGACACATACGCTTCACTACCGTACCCTCGATAGCCGTCGGCCGCTACAATTTCCGGATCTGACCATTTATCCGCGCTGTTTCGCCGCCACCTTACGTCTGTCATCCAACAAATTCATAACTTCTGTCTGTTGCGCCAAACGAGCATAGCCGTAGGCGCACTGGTTCTCCGCGGAGTCACACAAGGGATCAGCGCCTGCGTCCAATAACAGTTCTACAATTTCCAGAAATCCGCGGTGGGCCGCTTGCATTAACGGCGTAACTCGTGTCCAGTCGCAACTGTCAATATCGCATCCGTGCTCTAACAAGCAGCGCACGATGTCAGTCTGATTGTGTTTCACGGCGATCATCAATGCAGTATCAGAACCAAAACGCAAACGCACGTTTGGGTTTGCGCCGTATCGGAGCAAGCTTTCTACGACCTGCAATTCGTTCCTGTAAACCGCGATTACGAGAAGAGGCGTACCAGCCAACGAAAGCGCATTGGGGCGAGCCCCACGCGCAAGGAGTATTTCAATATTGTTCTCATTGCCGCTTTCAACGGCGATTGCGAGTTCGGTTGAAAGCTTCGTATCAACGCCTTTGACCGCAATCCAGTTGTGTCTAACCCAAATCAGATATCGGTTCCTCATAAGTGCGATAAGCGCCACCGAAATTCTTCCCTTAACTACGACAAAGAGTACTTGTGCCTTGGAACGCACTTTTATATACGTGACAATCAGCACAAGACCAACAAGTCCAGCAACAAAAGACGGAAGATCGACAAAGCACCTCCGTAGCCACTTCCGGACAAACCCGGTTGGCCGCTCAGTCCTAGTGTTGGGTTCGTGTTCAGTCGCTGGCATTAACGATCTCGCTAATTACATTTGGTAGAGTAACAGACCAACGATTTACTCTAACGGCCAGTTATCTGCGGTCGCATAGATTGCAGACAAAGCCTCCATCGTGTATCATTTTCAGGTTGTAGACAATGAGCTGTGGTTACCCGCCAGTTATAACCTCAGTCTCCTCCTCTAACTGATCACCTGAAATCGACACATTAATGTATTGTTTAATCTCGGCGTTGGTAATTGTGTCCTCAACGGCGTTCGCTGCCCGCAATAGTCCGATACCAGAATCATCGGTGCTTGCGGAGGTGGCAGCGCGGAGAAGTTGTTCACCGCTTTCGCTCCCGGCCCTCAAAAGGATTTCAGAATCTGGCACGCTAATTCCCATACTTTCCATGATTCGAAGAGCAAGAGCACTAGCTCCTGGTATTTGCGACGTAAGCATTTTGTACAGCGCAAACGCAAATGCAGGTCCAGGATTTTCTATCGCGGACATGAGCTGCTGAAGAAACTGGTTCAGGTCGTACAACGACACTTTTCCGGAAGGATCACGAGTATTGACGGGATCGCCTCCGCAATACACTATCCAGTTCCTCCCGTGCCGCCCCGGATCCTCACTCACAAACCTCCCTGTCGCCGGGTCCATATACCGAGCCCGCATGTAGATCAGGCCGGTGTTGTTATCGCTCGGATGGCCGAGATTGCCGACGAACTTATGAGCGCTGGTGCCATTGGCATTGACCCCGCTTCTCACATTACCGTAAACATCATAATTCCGGCTGGAAGTAATCGTGCCAGTTGGGCTCACCTCAGCGAGCACAGAGCCTAATCCGTCGAACAAGTACCATCGCCGAACTGGCGATTAGACGGAAACCTATCAATCCGCACTACCTTCGCTGTAGCTGTGAGCCTGCGAACAGCGTATAACG
>CAIXIX010000584.1 GCA_903919615.1 uncultured Chthonomonas sp. | reverse complement strand
CTGCGACAACCTCAAACACCACGCCGTTCGCGAGAGCCGGGTGATACTCTCTGCCTAATGCGTCCCACTGCACGGTCGTCGTCTCATTCAGAGGATTTACTATCTGGATGTTCTGCGATTGCGCGTCGTAAGCGTAGCTCGTTATACCGCCGATATCCTGCATCGTCAGCGGTTGCCAGACAAGGGAAGAGGGATCAGGGACGAGGGAACAGTAAGACTTCTGGTCACTCTACTGTCCTTAAAAAAAGCTCCGGAGGCACTGCGACACGAATGCGGCCACCCCTAGTCCCTAGTCCCTAGTCCCTGGTCCCTGATCCCGCTTCCCGGTCCAAAGCGAGCCATCGGCATAGGCGCTCATCGCCGTTCTGTTCAGCGCATCCACGGTGTAGGAGGTCGGCCAGTTACGCGCGTCAACCCGCAACCCGGTGTTGCCGTTCGCATCGTGGGAGTAGCTGGTTAAGGCGCCTAATTGATCCTTGCAACTTTGAGGTTGTAATCATCAACGACGTTGATCACGCCTCGCAATACTATCCCAGGTTCCAGGGTTGGCGCATCAAAATTAAGGGCAATTTACGCTTCTGAGGTAACGTCAATTTTGCGTTGTAGAATTCTTGAAGGCGAGCCGGAGATATTACAAGCTTTATACCTACCTAAGCTTTCCGCTTTTGAACCGTGCATACAGCCTCAGCAAACACTTTCGCCGTTTGCGTCGCGCCTCTGCGAGGGCGCTTCCATGCGGAAGCCTGCGCGGCGCGCGGCCTTCACGATGCCACGGATAAAGCTCATCGTCCCGCGCAACAAGTGTTATAGGGTCCATAGTTCCGGATGCTGCACCTGCTTTTAACAGCGCCCGTGTGAATTTAGGAGGCGCCTTCCAGGCTGCAACTCGCAATGAGTCACCCCGGTCTTCGCACCAGATCGTCGGATCGGCCCCAAGCTGCAGCAGCCTGACTGCCGTTTCGAAATGTCGCCTTCCGACCGCAGCAGTAAGTGCAGTACCCATGAAATTATTGTGATTGATGTTGGCTCCCCGCGCAATTAACAATTCGACTAACTGCGTCCAGCCACGTTTTGCAGCTTCGTACAGCACGGTACTGCCTTCATATATGCTGTTAGAATCGCTTCCACATTCAATCAAATACTGCGTACACTCGTACTTGCCAGTCGCCGCGGCGGCCGAAACAGCGTTTGTTCCTACGTCATTACGCGTGCTCAGATCTGCTCCCATTCCCACGAGCATCTTGATGGCTGCCAGATCACCGCGCCAGCCAGCAAGAATAAGCATCGACGAATTACAATCGTCTTTGCAACTTGCATTGATGTCCCATCCGTTGTCCAGGAGCTTTCTCAATTCCGCTAGATCGCTGAGCATACTTGCGGAGTATGCAGTGTGTCTGGCGCCGAAACTTAAAAGAACCGTAGCAATACGCTCTTTTAATGCCTTTGGCCCCCTGACGTGCAGAGAATAACATAGCGCTGTGCTTCCAATATTGTCCGATAGGTTCGGATTTGCGCCGTGCTCGAGGAGCTTCCGCACGATCTGCTCCTCACTTAGGTAAGCAGCAACGATCAGCGCTGTACATCCGAATTCATCACGGCAGTTGATATCGATCGTTTGCGCCAGAATGTCATCAACCCGAAGCGTGTCCCTAGCTTTCACTGCAAGCATCAGGTCATTCATCGTTATCACCAGAATATCCGTCTGCCGTTCTCATCTTTATATGGATCCACAATGGCACACTTGCAACCACGCTGGGCGAATTTTTGCTCAGGCTCGTCATCACAAGTTTCGCAACAAACAACGGTTGCAACTTTCTCCTCAGCGTCATCAAATAGCATAACATGGTGGCTGCTAGCACCAGGACACGGACCTTCATAGGCCGGATCTCGTTTTCTGCTTATTTTCCCTAGCCCCAGTTCTCGGCGAACAAGTGCCGCCGCTTGGTCGATTGTATTATTACAATTCGGTTCTATGTTGTAAAAGGTTGTTGGGTACCGGGCGCCATGATAGTACGTGTTTGATGGCTTCAAGCCAGGATATTTTGAAGCACAGCTATCTTCCTTATTGTGCCGACGCGGACCGGCCGGGATGGCCTGGGTCAAGAGCCCGATGGTATGTCGGAGCAACAGCTCGAGGCTCTGTTATTTCCAGCTCGTGTATCGCGAGGCTCGGATTGCAGGCCCCTTCCGGATTGGGACAAGGTTGATATTGAGCTTCAGCGTAAAGGTGTAACGCTTCGTTTACTCTGGGAGGAGTACCGTACCGTTCATCCTGGGGGCTTGGGCTACAGCCAGTTCTGCAAGTGTTTTGACGATTTTAAACAGACCCTCGATCCACGCATGCACCAGCACCACAAAGCTGGCGACAAGGCCTTCGTCGACTATGCCGGCCCTGCACTTCCTCTCACTGACCGAATGACCGGAGAGATCCACGCCGCCCAGATCTTTGTCGCCACACCGTGTACCTGACAGGCTCCCCGTCAGTCATATTTACCAAGCATCTTCAAACTACTGATGACGAATTCAAATTCACGCTTGTTGTCACTGCTCTTTTCCCCTGAAATCGTAATAATCGTCACCGTATAGTCATGCCAGCTACCAACAAACACGTTTGTATCTGCGTGCTGACCTTCAAAATGCGACTTAATATACTTCGACGGAACTGACTGATGCAACACTAAGCCGCTGATTCCGCCAATTGTAGATGCCAGAGCCTTTTCGCCATGGTTCCGGTAATGGTCCATATACCAAGATACAGTCGACTTCATGTCTGGCATCGACAGACGGCTGTGTTGCGATTGTTGAACTGTTATTATTATCTCTCCATCATCTCGTTCGCTTACGAGATCAATGTGTTGTCCAGTTAACAACAAATTACTGCTATCAGAGCACTTCCAATGCGACGACACTGAGTACGTATCAAATCTGTAATTCGTTGAGCCCGATTGGTCTTTCAAAACTATAGGAGGTCGACCCGACGCGGCTGGCGCCGTAACCCAAATTCGCATAAAAAAATACACAGCAACATAGGATACTAAGACAATCAATGCCGAAGAAATACAAGCGATCTTTAAGTTCTTGCCCTTGATTACCATTCCGAGAATCTCCCATCTACCGTGCTTGGCGATCGTTATCAACCCGTTCTATGAAGTGTTTTGCCGTCTAAAGCCTTATCGTCAAGCCCTGGAAGCATGATGAAAAATGGTGCAGTTCTTAGATGTGCGTCGTCCTTGACTGACACCACGCGCCATTTCTGTAGCCGTTTTGTAGGAGTGGGCTATTGCCCCGGATTACTGTTAGATTCGCCTTACGATAGCCGCTGCAAGGCATATTTGCGACTCGAGGTCGCCAAACTTGCGTTCTTACGGCAAAAACAGATTTCTTGCATGCCGATGCCTTAGTTTTCCGATTCTTCTATAACCGCTTGAAGTTCTGCGGCCGCAGGAATTTTGCCCGCTAGCCGACTTGCATCAGGCCGCAACGCTAGGATGCTTCAACCGTATTCGCTCGCGTTGGGCTCTGGCAAAGCATATTCCGTTCATGTTTGTACCTACGGAATTGAGGGCGTGCGATTGCACTGTGTTCACGCATCGAATCTGGAACGTGAGTACGAACCGAAAAAGTAACCAGCTTCAGTCCAAAGTTCCATTCAGAGCACCGTACGTCAAAATACGAAGCGAGTGAAT
>CAIXIX010000583.1 GCA_903919615.1 uncultured Chthonomonas sp. | reverse complement strand
TCTGTGCTCAGGCGGCCGTTTGCGGATACCACTCGATGCCATGGAACGCCACTGGGCGCAAATCTCATTGCGTGTCCGACCATTCGGGCAGTTAAGCGCACTTCGTCGACACAATCTGCCGCCTGGCCATACGACATCACATGACCAGGCGGGATCGACCTTATGAGCCTGAACAGCGGCTCATAGACCTTGAGACAAGATTCTTCGCTATCAGAAGCTAACTTCATGACCCTGTCTAGCTGCCGTGTAGCAGCCTTCGAGCAGTTGAACCAGGTTATACCCATCGTAAATGCTAATGGTTGACGTCGTACCGTCCTTTATTGAAGATATCCACTGGTTCAGGGGCGCCGGGAGTGCAGCGGGTAGGTTCGTTGGAGCAATTACCCCTTGAATGTCTCCTGTGTTCAGCTTGTTGCTAATAAGTTGGATTTTAGGGCCATTCGGCGCAGCGTCAATACCCAAGTATCCCTCAGTTCCATAGATCTCAAGTGGATTTGGTCCGTGGCGATGAACCCATGAGACATCTAGGATGCCTATTGCCTTGTTGCGGAAAGTTACTACCGCAACCATGTTGTCATCAATATCGTAATTGCCACTAAAATTGTTCATCTGGGCTACGACGGTGGATGGTTCGCCCAGGAACCACCGCATAACGTCAACCCGATGGCACCCCAGGTCAAAAAATGCACCACCTCCGGCCTGTTCGGCGTCCCCAAACCAGGTGGATCCACCAGAGAACCACTTGTCGAGAGCTGCCATATGTGCAATTCGGGCACGCATTAGGGTGACGTCTCCGATGAGCCCTTGATCCAGCACTTTCTTTGCGAAGAGTATCTCCGGTCGAGTTCTCGAAGGCAGGGAGATCATAAATTTGATGCCTGCGTCTTCCACTGCTCTGATCACCTCAATGGCGTCAGATGTCGTTATTGTTAGTGATTTCTCCGTGAATATGTGCTTGCCAGCCTTAGCTGCCTGGATAAGCACATCTCGGTGTAGAGAAGTTGGAGCATTAACAACGACTGCGTCGACATCGGGATGAGCAAGCACCTGGTCCAAATGCTCGTTATACGGGACATCTCGTTTGTCTGCCTCAGTCTGTCCCCTAAGCGGATCTTCGTCCCAAATGACCACGGTTTCGCAGTCAGGATGAGCTGCCACTGCATCCGCGTAACCTCGCGCGTGAACATGGGCAAATGAGAGCAATGCGATGCCAATTTTGCCACTGCTGGTCATGATACTATTGATTCCTCTCGCCTAACTATTCAATTGTGCGTCCAACTACCGGACGTCAGTTCAGATTTCGGCAGTCCAAATCGGGACTCCTGCCGCGTGCTATAATCTAGCTGTTAGCGGCCCACAGATGATGGAAAATGATTGGATAGAAAAGTGTTGGCTATGCCGCAAAATCGGCGAGCCCGATGCTAGAGAGTACCCGGAATTAACCATGCCGAGCGGCAATGTAGAAAAAGTGAAAATTCGGTCGGTAACGGCCTATTGTCAGGCCTTCTGGCACTATTTGCGGCTGGCAGACAAGCGTCCAGAAGTATCGAGCAAAGCAATGTCTGCCTTACGCGAACTTGGCGACGCGAGTGTTGGATTGATGCGATTTGGTGTGTCACGAAGCGATCAGCCGCTGTTACAGCTGCGATGTTCCGTGGTGTTGCACTGGCTTAACTGTCGCGAGGGCATGGAATTCCTGGTCGACTATCTTCGCCATCTCGCGGAAAACAAAAATTCGCTAGATGAAGAGCTCTTTAACTGTTTTATTGCAATTGGCTTGCCTGATACGACTCCCGCCCTTGCTACAGTATGGGGGCAACTGACCCAAATATCTGACACGAACCGATCGGCGGTGCTGATCCATCGAGTGCTGCTTTCCCTCGATGACGCCAAAGCGCTTCCTGCTGTATGCGATACGGCGGCAGCTACGCCCGAGCTGTTTTTGAGCCTTGTAACTCATTTTGGGGATCGGGCTCTGTCCAATGTCCGAACCCTCACACTGCATCCTCTCGATCGAAATCGCCTAATGGGCGTTCATGCTCTAGCTACAATTGGTGGGACAGACGCTGCCAGCACTGTCACAGCCATGCTGAGAGACAATTCAGACCTCGTTAGATCAGCCGCTCCGCTCGCCCTTGAGCGAATAAGTGGGCCAATTCTAACCTTGAAGGCTCTTGTCTCAGCGCATCGGGCTGGATACGCATCTTTTGATTCTGTTCACCTGTTAAGGACGTACAATCCCCCTGAAATCCATCAACTCCTTATAGAGTTGATACGCCGCTTTGGTTCACAAGATACTTACGATTCCGAGTCCTCGATTGTAGAAGCACTTGCGGCGCTTACTGAAGGGCCGTGGAGCCTTGCAGATGTTGTCCCGGACGTGATCGCTCTGGTGCATCGGAATGTAAGCGACGAGATCCAGACCGCTGGAGCATATTGTCTCGGTGCTGCCATTATGCGCAATGAACAGCCCGATCTGACTCACACTGAACGCGCACTTTTTCGATTGCTGACTAGAACTGATTCGCGAACGCGATTTGCCGCTGCTGAAGCTCTTCTTGCCATGAACGAGCCCCTCGGTAGCGAATTTGCTGCGGCCATTGACGCGGCGAGACCGCAAAGCAGTTTGCTAAAGAGGCTACAGAGTTCAATTGCAAACTCTCAGGATGTAGGGGAAGCTGTTTCGCTCGCGGTTCAGCACGTAGCCAGTTGGTTTCAAAAGGTGTCACGTGAGACGGCTGACAGATTTGCAACCACAGGCTCCGAACGAGAGAGACTTGAAGCCGCAGTATTGAGTGATCCGAGGGTCCTGGATCTCTTGGCAGCGCTGCTCAAAAACGCGCTTGAGCTTGTGCGCGCCGATATGAGTGACACTCGATTGATAGAAGCGTTAGGGGCTGCCATCGCAACTTTGAAGCTGATTGCTGGACGAAAGCATCAGACAGCGGAGCAACTCGACGATGTCCTTAAGGCTGCGCTAAGGGTCTGCTGGTATCCAAAACGGCAAGCTTCCTATCTCCTTTCGGCTTCTGCTGCTTTGCAGTCCGCAAAGTCGTACGAAGATGCTGTACAGGAACTCTGCGGGCAGACCCGAGAAGCCGCAGGGCTCGCTGTTATCGCTCTGTATGGCTCGGATTGGCTAGATGAATTGTATATATGTTTGCAACACTCAGAACTGTCGGTACAGGTCTCCGCTGCCGTTACACTTGGCAAACTAGGTGATACAAGGGCCGTTAACTTGCTGCAGACTCACGCAGTTTCGCGCGATGCAATCCTTGCTGCAGCATGCCAAGATGCGATCAGTGCAATTAGGCGTACTAATCCAGAGATGATGACGCTGCTGCGCGGCGCTTCGCCAAATCAGCAGAGTTATAATGCGCTATTACGTCCAGCAAGCGCGGGCATTGTTAGCGATGAAAATCTATTGAGACCAGCGGACGACGAGCCGTTGACCTCGTAGGCGATGCCGGTAAGGATTGCCATCGCAATTTGGTAGTGGCCTAATCGTATCGATGAATGGATACTGCCCACAAAATGTGCTGAAAGGTAAAGTTAAGATTGGCTGCTGAATACCAATTGTGTGCGATTGATCTGGATGAGACATTGCTGGGACCAGATCATCAGATTTCAGAAGGGAACATTGCGGCAATTCGCGTAGCAATCAATAGGGGGCTTCAGGTCGTCATTGCTTCAGGGAGAATGCATGAAGCAACGCAAAAATACGCGTCGCTACTTGGTCTCACCGGACCAATTATTTCGTACAATGGAGCGCTCGTCAAAGTGCCGGCAACAGGCGACGAGTGGCTGCATCTGAAAACACCAGCTCCTCTCGCTGCAGAAGTTATGGAATTTTGCGCTGCAAACGGCTATCAACTTAATTTCTACTATCAGGGATTAATCTATACCGAGGCGGATACGCCATGGCTCCAACTTTATCATGGCCGTACAGGGTCTCCCTATAAAGTTCAGCCGGGCCTTGCAAGTGCGATGCGAGGTTTGCAGCCTACGAAGCTGCTAATCGTGGATACACCCGATCGAACCAATGCGCTGCTTCCGATATTTCGGGAAAAGTATGCAGGCTCTCTGTACGTCACGAAGACGACTGACGAGTATTTGGAGTTTATGCCGATCGAAGCAAACAAAGGTGCAGCGCTGGAAATTGTTGCTTCAAAACTAGGAATTGGCGTATCCGAAACTATCGCAATCGGTGACAGTTTCAATGATATTCCAATGGTGGAATGGGCGGGGCTCGGGCTAGCAGTGGGTAACGCTAAACCAGAGTTAAAAGCGGTTGCAGATCGAGTGATTGGGCGATACGATGAGGATGGCGTCGGTCGAGCTCTTCTGGAGCTCACTGAGTAAATCTAACCATAACCGAGACGCCTCCAGGAGCTGATACGATGATAAATCGATATCGTGTAGATGGTAACAAACATATCAAGCTGAGCGAGATTGATACTGCCGAGACAGGAAATATAGACCGCCATGACGCGGAAATGAAGACGCCACAATTGCTTGCTGAGCTCGCAGAGTTACAGGATCTGCTGTATGCGTCGCAGTCGACAGCTGTCTTAATAGTATTACAAGGGCTCGATACAGCAGGCAAGGATGGTTCCATTCAGCATGTAATGGGAGTTATGAACCCGCAAAGCTGCAGAGTGGCTTCCTTCAAGGTGCCAACTGCCGCAGAAGCAGCACATGACTTTCTTTGGCGAATTCACTCAGAAACCCCTGGCAAGGGCGGTATTACGATTTTCAACCGAAGCCATTATGAAGATGTGCTCGTGGTTCGTGTTCACAACATGGTTCCCGAGCCAGTGTGGCGAGCGCGTTACGATAAGATTAATGCGTTCGAATCGCTGCTTGCAGAATCAAATACGGTTATCGTTAAATTTTTCCTCCACATTTCAAAAGATGAGCAGAAAGAGCGATTGCTGGAGCGCGAGCGTAACCCAGTAAAAGCATGGAAGTTGTCTCCTGCCGATTGGCGAGAGCGTGAGCTTTGGGACAGTTATCAGGAAGCGTATAACGATGCAATCAATCAGTGCGCTAAGCCACATGCTCCATGGTACATTATTCCAGCAGACCATAAATGGTATCGAAACATCCAGATCGCTGAGATCCTGGTTGAAACGCTAAGACCATACCGCGAGGGGTGGCAAAAACGACTTGAGATGATTGGTGCAGAGGAGTTAAAGCAACTTCGGGCAGAGCGTCAGCAGCACTGAGAGGCAATGGGCTATCGCCCGGGCTATGTCTACAGGCATCCAGTTCCAGGTACGGCATGCGGCGATACGATACCATTATCGCTAAATCTGTTGGCTAGAGGGTTATTCTGTAATGCAGCCACTCTTTGAGATTGGCTGCCCCCAATCGCTCGTAGAATTGCTGCGCTGACGTATTCCAATCCAGCACCACCCATTCGACACGTCCGCATCCTGTGGCACGCGCGTATTCGATCAGGTGTTCCATTATCAGAGTGCCGAAGGCAGTTCGCCGGTACTCGTCGAGCACAAAGATGTCTTCCAGATACAGGGTTGGTTTTGCAAGGAACGATGAGTAAGCATCAAAGGTAATCGCGTAACCCACAGCGAGTGTCTTGCCATCAACTTCGTGTTCCGCGAGCCATACCGTACATCTCGGTTTTGAACCGTCCTCCGGCCATGCGTCTGAAGCAAAACGAGCCTCGGCTGCCGCATCGGGAGGAGGCAGCTCCTCAAAATTGGCGAGAGCTCGTATCAGGTTTACCACTGAATGGCGGTCGGTCTTCTCAGCCCTTCGAATCAATCTCGTACTCCAGTTTGGTGGTCCAGCCAATTAAGCGGCGCACAGCTGGTTATAACCTTGGTAAGTGAAACGCGTTCTGCCAGGATGTGTAGGCCGATGAGCCCGATTAATGAGAGTACATTGATAGCAGTTGATTGGAATGAGACGATGGCTAGCCCCATGCTTGCGCCAATTACATTGCTGCCTGTGTCACCCATCATTGCCAGCGCTCTTG
>CAIXIX010000582.1 GCA_903919615.1 uncultured Chthonomonas sp. | reverse complement strand
CTTCCCGCTCGGACCCTCGTTCCTCGGGCGCGGGTGGAGACCACGGGAGAGGGGCCAATGCACCGCCTACCGGACACAGCCCGATTATCGCTAGCGCTATGAAACAAGATAAGGCAGGGAGAGGGACCACCGCGCGCCTCCGGACCGAAGGTCGGATCTAGCCGAAGATATGATACATAGTTAGCCCCGACCTAGCTCTACCGCTCGGACCCTCATTCTTCGGGCGCTCCAGAGAACACCCCACATTTGCTCGCAAGCTCGCCTCTTTCCGCTTGCCTCACCGTGTTCTCTGCCCTCGCCGCAGCGCAGCAAGGAGTCAAGAGGGAAAGAGGCAAGCTGGCGCTTATCCCATGCCCTTTTCCGCTCCTCCACGCCGTAGTTGCTATACGCAACGCGCGAAGACCACCCTCGCGCGGGCACGGGCCCCAAGAGAACACGGAGGGGACCAGGTTTTTGCCTATCGGATGACATCGTCGCACACATCCAGGGGTAAGGTTTCCATCCTAACACCCGGAACCCAAGACCCAAAATCTGATTTCACCGCTTCCAGTCTGCACGCCGCTGTTGTTGATGCACGCAATTACCGCATTACCCTATTACCCTCTTCTGGCTATTGCCCACCATTTGCCGGTATACTACTTGCGGATTTATTGCTGTATGCTTTTAGTGCTGCAGTTGAGCTGCCGGTTGTGCGCCAGATCCGCTTGTGAGGAAGACTACCCCCTCCGTTCAACCCACGTTGACGTGGCATCCTGCGTGAAATTAGTCCGTTATGAATGACATCCGTTTGACCCATCTTAAAGAGCTTGAGGCCGAGTCGATCTACGTTCTGCGTGAGGTTGCCGCTCAATTTGAGCGTCCTGCGCTGCTGTTTTCGGGCGGAAAAGATTCGATTATCCTTAGCTGGCTTGCCCGCAAAGCGTTCTGGCCGGCCAGAATTCCGTTTCCCCTGCTTCATATCGATACGGGCCACAACTTTGAGGAGACCATAACCTATCGTGATGAGTGGGTGGAGAAGATTAATGCTCGCCTTCTTGTCCGATATGTTCAAGATTCGATCGATCAGGGTCGCGCGGTCGAGGAGACGGGCCCAACTGCCAGCCGCAACGTGCTCCAGACCGTAACGCTGTTGGACGCCATTGAGGAGCAAAAGCTCGATGCGGCGATAGGCGGCGGCCGGCGAGACGAAGAGAAGGCGCGTGCGAAAGAGCGCTTCTTCTCCCATCGCGATGATTTTGGGCAATGGGACCCGAAGAATCAGCGGCCGGAGCTGTGGAACCTGTTTAATGGGCGTAAGCATCTTGGTGAGCATTTTCGTGTCTTCCCGATCAGCAACTGGACAGAGTTGGATGTGTGGCAGTACCTGCATCACGAAAACATCGAGATGCCGAGCCTCTACTTCACGCATATGCGAGACTGCATCGATCGCAACGGTGTGCTTTTTGCCGCATCGAGCTTCCTGAACGTGCGTCCGGAGGAGACAGTAAAGCCGTACCAGGTTCGCTTCCGAACGATTGGCGATATGACCTGCACGGGAGCAGTGCTCTCTCCCGCAGCCACGATGGAAGAGATTATCGCTGAGGTTTCGCTATCGCGAGTTACGGAGCGTGGTACGCGCGCAGACGATAAACGGAGCGAAGCCGCAATGGAAGATCGTAAGAAGGAAGGCTACTTCTAGCCAGAATTTCCCCGCCCTAAATTGAACTTATGAACGAAACGATAGCCCCCGATTACTTTGATATGGAGCTGCTGCGGTTTACTACCGCTGGCAGTGTGGATGACGGCAAGAGCACACTTATTGGCCGCCTGCTCTACGATAGCAAGTCTATCTTTGAGGATCAGTACGAGGCGATCCGAAGCTCTTCCGAAAAGCGCGGCACAGAGTATGTGGACCTCGCACTTCTCACGGATGGCCTGCGCGCCGAGCGCGAACAGGGCATCACCATCGATGTGGCCTATCGCTACTTCTCCACGCCGCGCCGCAAGTTCATCATCGCAGATACGCCCGGCCATGTGCAGTACACACGCAATATGGTTACTGGCGCCTCGACCGCTCACCTTGCCATTATCCTGGTGGATGCGCGCAAAGGAGTTATCGAGCAGACCTGCAGGCACGCGATCATCGCGAGCATTCTTCGCATTCGACACGTCGTTGTCTGCATCAACAAGATGGATCTCGTCGAGTTCTCCTGCGATGTATTCGAACAGATCAAGGCAGATTTCCAGGCGTTCGCTGCGAAGCTCGATGTGCCGGATATCACCTTCATCCCCATTAGCGCCCTCCTGGGTGATAACGTGGTGGATGCTTCCGAGAACATGGATTGGTATACGGGCCCGACCCTCATGACCTTCCTGGAGACGGTGCCTCTCAGCAACGATGAGAATCTTACGGATTGCCGCTTCCCGGTTCAGTATGTGATTCGACCTCAGCAGACCGAATTTCATGACTATCGCGGCTACGCCGGCCGCATCGCTTCCGGCATCTTTCATAAAGGTGATGCCGTAAAAGTTCTGCCCTCCGGCCGCACCTCGAACATAGCTACTATTGATGTGTATGAAGGTGAGCTAGAGAGCGCCTTTGCGCCGATGTCGGTTACGATCACGCTGACAGACGATATCGATATAAGCCGTGGTGATATGCTCGTACGGGCAGATGAGTCTCCTGCCGTCACACAGGATATCCAGCTTATGGTCTGCTGGCTAAGCGAAAAGAAACTTTCTGTCAACGGAAAGTACGCGATACGGCACACCTCTAAGGATGTCCGCTGTATCGTGAAGAGCGTGCAGTACAGGCTCAACATCTCGACCATGGAGCCACTGGAAGACGAAAAGGAGATTGGGGTAAACGATATCGGCCTGATCACGCTTCGAACCACGCAGCCGCTCGTTTTTGATTCTTATCACGACAACCGCGTCACCGGCAGCCTCATCCTCATCGATGAAGCCACAAACATCACCGTCGGCGCCGGCATGATTGTGTAGTTACCTTTTTGCATTTTATGCAGGCTTCTGACGCCTGCAGCACGAATTAGCACCCACATTCAGCTTTTCCGAGGACCTGTTTATGATACAATCTCATCGGCTCGCTCTATCTGGCCTTGGCCTCGTAGCAGCCATCTCCATAACTGCGGCATCCTTCGCGGCGCCGGCAAAACAGCTGCGCTGCGAGTACCTGGTGAATCCGCTTGGCATTCACGAGACCTCACCACGCTTTAGCTGGGTGCTGGATTCCAACAAGCGAGGCGAAAAGCAGTCTGCCTACCAGGTAGTTGTCGCCTCCTCGCCCGCCGACGCAGCCGCACACCGCGGCGATCTCTGGGATTCTGGAAAAGTGAACTCGGATGCGAGCACTCAGGTGGTCTACGGTGGCAAGAAGCTTGTTTCACGTGAAATCTGCTGGTGGTCGGTGCGCGCATGGGATAAGGATGGCAAAGAGGGGCCGTGGAGCAAACCGGCCACGTTCAGCCTCGGCCTGCTGAAGAGCTCCGATTGGAGTGCAAAGTGGATCAATGCGACACCAATCTCCAAGCCAACCCTGGTAACTAAGAAGATTGAGATTCAGAAGGCGGTATACGGCGCGACGGATGGCGGCGGCTCGAAAGACGTCACCGCGCTTGTCAGCTCGCTTGTTGCGGGCGGCGCGGATACCGTTACAGCGAACAACACGGCGATGGGCGGCGATCCCGCCTATCAGCATGTAAAGTCGTTGCATATCGAGTACACGTTAGACGGCAAGAGCCAGACTGCGGATCTCGCCGAGAATCAATCCTTAAACCTGCCCGGCGGCAATCGCTCCGTTCCTTATCTGCGCAAGGCGTTCTCCGCCGAGCATGCGGTTAAGAGCGCAACGCTCTATGTAACCGCCCTGGGCGTGTACGAAGTGCACATCAATGGCAAGCGCGTGGGAGATCATATCCTCTCGCCGGAGTGGACCGACTATCGCAAGCGCATCCGATATCAGGCTTACGATGTCACACCGCTTGTGGCGCAGGGAGCCAATGCTATTGGCGCAATGGTTGCCAACGGCTGGTACTCCGGCCACCTCGGTAACGGCGGTTACCAGTACTATGGCAAGGTGCCCGCCTTTCTGGCGCAGCTGGAGATCACCTTTGCCGATGGAACCACTGAGCGCGTTGTAACCGATGCATCCTGGAAGACGCATGCCGGCCCCATCATCTCCTCAGATTTTATGCTGGGTGAAACCTACGATGCGCGGGACGAGATCGCTGGATGGGCTTCAGCGCAGTTGAACGAAACCGGCTGGGCTGCGGTTCAGCTTCGCACAGACCCCGTCGCAGAGAAGTTAAAGATCAGTTCGATCCCGCTCGAGCCGCAGATTAGTGAGCCTGTTCGCGTAACCGGCACGATACAGCCAAAAGCCGTAAAAGAGACCGGCAAGGGCCGATACACCTTCGATCTTGGCCAGAACATGGTCGGCGTCGTTAAGCTGAAGGTCGCAGCTCCGGCGGGTACAACCATCACCATTCGCCATGCCGAGATGCTGAACCCGGATGGAACGATCTACACGATCAACCTGCGCGGCGCGCCCTCTATCGATCATTTCACCACGAAGAGCGCGGGCGTTTCCACCTGGCAGCCGAGATTCACCTTTCACGGCTTCCGCTATGTGGAGCTCAGCGGACTTACGTCTCAGCCTGCGCTGGATGCTGTTACCGGTGTGGTTCTTGGTTCTGACACGCCTCATGCCGGCGACTTCGCCTGCTCCGATTCCCGAATCAATCAGCTCCAATCCAACATTCTCTGGGGGCAGCGCGGCAACTATCTCAGCGTGCCAACCGACTGCCCGCAGCGCGATGAGCGCATGGGCTGGATGGGCGATGCCGAGGTCTTTGTGAAGACCGCAACCTACAATGCAGACATCGCTGCCTTCTTCACGAAGTGGCTTGTGGATGTGGACGATGCGCAGACAACGGATGGCGCCTACAGCGACATCTCGCCGAGCTACGGCGGCGGCGGCACGCCCGCCTGGGCGGATGCCGGCGTTATCTGCCCCTGGACCATCTACCTGGCGGATGGCGATAAGCGAATTCTGCAGAAGCATCTGCCAAACATGACCCGCTGGGTGGAGTGGTGCCGCGTGCACAGCACCGACCTCATTCGCGACAAGGATCGCAATGGAGATTATGGAGATTGGCTCGCCATCGGGTCGGACACGCCGCACGATCTCATCGGAACAGCATTCTTCGCCTACTCAACGCATCTGGTCGCTCTCTCGTACGCAGCGGTTGGTGACACGACGAATGCAGAAAAATACAATGCGCTCTTCGAGGATATCAAGGCCGCGTTTGACGCGAAGTATGTGAAGCCCGATGGTCGCATTACGGGAGACACCCAGTGCTGCTACGCGATGGCCCTAAAATTTGAACTGCTTCCGGAGAGCCTGAGGGCGACTGCCGCGCAGTATCTCGATGAGGGAATCAAGGCGAAGGGGAACCATCTGTCAACCGGCTTTGTCGGTGTCAGCTACCTGCTTCCCGACCTTACCAAGGCCGGCAAAATCGATACCGCCTACAACCTGCTTCTGCAGGATACCTTCCCCTCTTGGCTCTTCTCGGTTAAGCATGGCGCCACCACAATCTGGGAGCGCTGGGATGGCTGGACCCCTGATAAAGGCTTCCAGGATCCGGGCATGAACTCGTTCAACCACTACTCTCTTGGCTCTTGCGGCGAGTGGCTGTTTGAATCGGCGGCTGGCATCGGCATGGACCGTGATCATCCAGGCTTTAAGCACGTTATTGTCCGCCCGCAGACGGCCAGCCCGCTCACCTGGGTAACGGCGCATCACGACTGCATGTACGGCCGAATCGAAACGAGCTGGGTGCGAGACGACGCTGCGAAGACCCTCTCGCTTAAAGTTCGCATCCCTGCGAACACGACCGCTACGGTCTACGTACCGGCCAAAAGTGCGGAAAGTGTCCTCGAAAGCGGCAAGCTAGCATCGAAATCCGCAGGTGTTCACTTTGTTGGAATGGATGGCAGCGCAGCGGTATACGAAGTGCCGGCGGGAAGCTATAACTTTAGCGTCAAGTAAGGTAATCCGGTAATCGGGTAAAGAGGTAATCCATCCGCACGCCGCCTCCTATCGACCGCACCCTGGAGCCCGCCTGTCCTCAGGCGGTACATTTTTCCTCTCCAGGGGTGCGGTTGCCTTGAGTACTGCTATCCGCACGCCGCCGCCTATCGACCGCACCCTGGAGCCCGCGTGTCCCCACGCGGAAACCCATTGAGAACCGTGACCACTCCCAACGGACAATGAGAAATCCTCCAGTTTCCGCCATCACACACCTGCCATTACCTCTCGCCAGCGATGATGATTGCGACTTCGAATCTACTTGAGCCCACAAGCCTGAATCATCTACGAACTTCGTAATGCACTGGCGCAGCAAGCGGCGCCACTACCATTTGTGAACTATGCACGCAAGCGAGCCACGTGCCGCAACCATCCCGCAGGCAACCAAATAAGCAATCCACCCTCGCCGACTTCAGAGACTCAATCGAGCAACTCGACCCATTGATCATGAATTGCGATTATGTTATAAAATGGATAATAAGTGCCGAGAGCGTGAATGCCGGTAACCCCCCATGCGCTCTAACAATGTATCATATCTTTGGTAACGATGGAGGCACTCCAGGATAGCCCTGTTTCGTGGGTCTTATGTGTGATTTGTTATCGGCGTGCGTGACGGGACCCTCACCTAACCTACCCTTACCGCTTGGGTCCCTCCTTCGTCGGGCGCGGTAGGGAACCCTCTTTTCCGCTCGTACGTCGCAGGGAGAGGGACCACCGCGCGCCTCCGGAACATGGCCGAGATATGATACATAGTTAGCATGCGCTAAGTAGCGAAGGGTTGCGTAGAATTGATTGAAGAGAGTTTCCTCGGCCATCACACCGCACAGGAATATTATGTGTCCTAACCCATTCGACATAATTGGGGTGATCCTGAACCCGGCGTCCGGAAGTTGGAAGCATTTTCCGGATGCAGGCACGCCAGATGGCCGCGCTAAGCTGATATCGCAATGGTTTGAAGGCGCAGATTGCCGGATCTATGAGACACGTGGGCCGGGTGACGGGGAGCGGCAAGCTGCGCTGGCAGCAACAGAAGGCTGCACCGTGGTTGCGGCAGCCGGTGGAGATGGGACGGTTCGGGAAGCGATCTCGGGGCTCATCCACGGCAGCGGTCTCCCGCTGGCGATCGTTCCGATTGGTACGGCGAATGTGCTTGCCAGGGCGATTGGACTGCCTGTTGGTGATATCGCAGCCTGTGCGCGCATAGCGGTTGAAGGCCAGGAGCGCTTGCTGGATGTGGGGCTGTGCAACGAGATTCCCTTCATGCTTCAGGCTGGCATCGGTCTTGACGGCCGCGTCGTGAGAACCGTGAATAAGCGGATTAAGGAGAAGCTTGGGGCAGTCGCATATGTGCTGAATGCGATCTCCGCGCTTTGCACGGCCACGGCGCCCACCTGCCGCATCACATGGCGCGGCGATGATCCAGGCAAATGTGAGATGCTAGCACATCAGCTGATTGCGGCGAATTTCGGACTCTATGGCGGCGCCGCACAGCTTGGCCCCCTCATTGATCCGACAGATGGAGTTCTGGATCTCATCGTAATGCAGAGTGCGCATTCCGTACGGCTGCGCGCTGCGGCGGACTGCCTGGCGCTCTTGCGCGGCGGACTCCTTAAGCGGCCGAGTGTGTTGACGCACCGGTTCACATCCGCTGAAATCGAGTGCGAACCGCCTGCTGATGTTCAGTTGGATGGAGATTGGGTGTGCCAGACACCTGTGCGAATTACCGTGTTGCCGCAGGCGCTGCGGGTTCGGGTCAGTAGGTAATCCCTATGTGCTCGGACCCTCGGAACTCAGGCGCACACAGGGAACCCGGTAATCTGTTAAAGCGGTAATTGCACGGTTGCCGGATGGGAGCAGTGTGTAACAGATTGCGAAGTCTCTTCCAGCAAAATGATGACTGCTCCACTTAACCGCGCTGCAAGCTAGGCAGCATTTGCCCATGTCCTGCAATTAGGTAGGGAATGTCATCAGGCATTCGAGCCCAGAAGAACTCGAACACAATTGGCTCAGACACTCCGCCATCCGTTTCATCGTGAAGCCAGGTTGTTTGGGCGTGGTCCGATAGTTCCAGATGAAAGAAATGCCGCCGCTGCGCTGGATCGCCATTCCACGCGGACATATCATATGTTGTTTCACCAAGATAGCTTATTAATTTGAGGCCACTCAAGCCAGTCTCTTCGAATGCTTCCCTCATGACTGCAACTTCTGGGGTCTCGCCCTCCTCAATCGAACCCGCAGGCACCTGAATGCCTGCTTCTGGAAAGTCGGGGTGCCGAAACAACAGGAGATCTGTGCCGTGAGTTATGTAGGCAAATACCTTATCTGGCATGAAGTCCTCATCTCAAGAACATCGATCGATTGCGTGTCTACAATTCCCCGACCGCTATGCCGTGTTTATAAGGCGGCGACCCCATCGGCTCGATCTTTCTCATGTTCAAGTCGATATTCCAAGCTGCCATCATAATCATTACAATAAGCGTTCGCATACGATTTCTGCTGTCAATCACTTGCCCGGTGTGGCACATGGTGTTATCCCTCCACAGGCTGTACAGCTGATGGTATTCGACCCATAGTTCTTTTCAGGTAACCCGTTTCCCTTTACAAGGACTCGGGCCGGGGCTTTCGGAGAGACGCGAGAGTGGTAATGCGGCAGGATTCAGTCGCCACTCACCGCTTCGGTCCACTGTGGAAGCTCTTCGAGCTCTCCGAGACAGTCGTTATCCGAAATGGCGGCGGCGATGCCACTGAGGAGCGCATGGTGCCGGTGCGGCATACGACCGGCGAGGTGGTTGAGAACCGGGTCCATGGTCCACTCGTTGGAGCCTGCCGCTTCGATGGCTGGCCCCATGGCGCGGATGTAGGGCTGCATCACGCGATCTGGGCTGTGACCAAGCATCGCCATCGCGATTCTCATCCACAGAATGCGTGGAATGATGGATGACGGTGCACTTTCTCGAATCTCCCACACCCGAGTAACGAACTCTCTCGCCTCATCGAGAGAATCGGTTACGATCGCCAGCCTTGCAAGATGGCAAAGGGTACTGTGAAGCTCATAGTCCGACTCTAAGAGACGGTCCAGCAAGATACGGGCTTCGATGTAGTTCCCCGAGACGTACGCATCAAGCGCCGTCATCCGCATGATCATATGCGATGGCACCTGAGATTGCCTCTGATACTGTTTCCACTCCAAAGATGCCGAAAACGGGTCTGCGATATCGGCGCAGCGCATCTCCTCGAGGTCGGAAACCTGAGTCCAACCGACGCGATAGCGTGGATTTTCTCGGGAATGCTCGCGCACAAATGTCCCTCGTAGCGCTGCCCGTGGCTGATCGGGCGGGTAATCGACCGCGGATTCTACCTCTTCGTCCTCCAGCATCTGGTGCTGAAGCTCTCCCGCGGCGCTTAGCCGCTCGAACAGGCCATCGATCTGAAGGAAACGGGTATCGATTTCGATGAGCTCCGCCTTCAGCTTTTCCACAGCAGTAACATCCGCCGGGTTCAGCCCACTCATCTGCAGATGCTCAACGGCTCGCCTGGCATGTTTGCCGGTTGCGCCAGCCCCGCAGCACAGCGTCTCGAGCGAAACAGACTCTTCGTCGGTGGCGTGCCGCTTTGCTTCGCTCAGGGCAGACAGGGCGACATTCCAATCTGGCAGAGAGCTCCAGGCGATACCACTCGATTCGCAAATGTCCCTGTAGACCGCCAGCTTGGTGCGCCAATCGAGAATTCGCTCGAGGTCCACCTCGGTCGATGCAAGCATGTCGAGCATGTTTCGCCAGCCGGCAAGGACACTCGGCGCCCAGGTGGGCAGCTTTGCGGGCTCCTTTTCGAAGAGCCGGGATGCGGCATCGAGATAGCGTCGCTGAATCTCGATGGCCGTGATGCAGCCCCCTTCTGTAGTGGGAACATCGGCCGTAAGGCTGGTATCTGCTGCGAAGGTTCGCATTGCCGCAAGAGGATCCTTCAGGCTGAGCCCAGGCGCGGCATCGTATCCGGCATCGATAACCCCGATCGCAAGCGCCGTAGCGCCAGCGCGAAGCCACATCGCCGTTTCGGAGCCAATAGAATCCGCGACGATGAGATGCAGGCGGTGCCACCCGCCGCCACTATGCGTTTGATCACGGAGGTTGACGATGGGACGATGGCGGGTTGTATCCTCATTCTCGACGCAGTTGATAAAGTGCGACCTGGGTGATACGGAGAATTCGATGCCAGCAGCGTAGGGATTGAAACCTCCTGAGCCGGCGTAGATAAGCCGGCTCGCAAGGAACGGCGCAAGCTGCGCCGAGTATCGCAACGGCGAATGCTTGCACTGGTAACTCTCATGGCAGGCCCATGAGGCGGGATGGCTGCCATAACCGGTGTTGCCGCGGAACACCATGGGGGTGACCTGACCGCCTGCCTCGATGACGCGTGATGCCCTACGCATCAGCCGATCGCCGGCAAGGATGTACCGGGTGAGCTCTTTGGGTGAGGCGCACTCCGGAGTGGCATACTCCGGATGATTGCCTATATCGATATAGAACTTTGCCGAGCTTGCCGTGAACACCCCCTGACCATCCAACGACTCCATGCAGGGCACATTGCTGGTAATCGTCTTCATGATAAGCGAGCACTCGCGTTCCGGCTGCATGCGCTTACCGGTCTTCTTCTTGATAAGCGCTACGGCGTACTCGGTCTCTGCGCCCATGACAGGGTTCATAACTACTCTCCGCTTTGCTGAGTGACGGAGCGATTAAACTGCTCCGAGTTTGCGCTTTTGATTCTATCGATCTGCGCGCGGGCTGCCGCCGCCATCGCGCCAGCTGTTCGGCCGATGCTATTCGTGGGGGCCGTATCGTTAGTCGGTCCGCTGCCAGGGTTCATCGATTGTCGGGTCTTTTCTGCGGTCTCCATGTCAGTATCTTCCTCCAGGCGTTCCATAAGTGTTGGTGTAGGGATATGCGCTGTACTGCTGCGGTTCGACACGTCGAATTTCGCCTGCCGGGTTCGCAGGCGGCAGTGAGTCCAGGTGGTTCAGGATTGTTTGCGGACTCACGGGGTGTTTGAGATTGAACATCCAGCCGTTTTCGACGCGAGTGTCCTCGGCAGGGTTATCGAGCTGAACGATCTTTGTTCGGCTGTAGTAGCTCTTTGGCGGATAGCGGATGCCAATGCGATCCCAATCCACAAAGGTGATGGAATCTCTGCCGAAAAGGCGGAGCAGATGGCCGCGGGTATAGGCGCGCGTGCCAGAGGGCGGCGTGGTGACGGCCCTTTCGATCTGAGCGGCATCCACGAGCAGATCGACCGCTCCCGCTGCCTCGAGGGCGAGGTAGAGCCCATCCGCCGGGTTCAGGCTGCCGTAGACGAGATCGAGATGCTTAATATCGGGAGACTCCCAGTTGAGATTGGGAGACTCCAGCATCACATCTTCGAGAATGGCGCGCTTCAGAACCCAATCGAGCCGACGCGAAAGTGCGTCCCAGTCGTTTTGCTTGAGCTTCTCGAGCGTATCGCTCCAGAGTGCAATGATCTCTGCAGCGCGCGGCACCGTTTCGTCGCATTCGCCAGAAGCTACGAACGCGCTCGCTGCCTCCAGAAAACGGAACTGAAGATCGAGCCCACTGAGCATCGTCCCGTTCAGGTTGGGGCAGGCAGCGCGAAGGCCGGGATCGTGGCTGTAGGTTGTGAAGGCCGCGACGGGCTCTTTGAGGATGAGATCGGCCTGAATTAATGGGCTATCGACCTCGATCATATCTAGCAGAATCTGCAGGATGCCAACCTTGAGAACGTTTGCCGTGTGGCACAGGTTCACATCGGCAGAGATGTGGTGGAACCGGGCCAGCCCCTTGTTCCCGAAGCAGAGCGCCTCGTCCCTGCTGTTGATGATGGGACGATTGAAGGTAGTTTGGAGCGCCACTACTTCGCTGGTGAAATCTGCCCTCTGGCTGAGCTGATACGCCACCGGGCTAGCCCCGTTTTCTGCCCCGACCTTCCCCTGGCCGGAGACGATGCAGGCCGAGGCCTGATAGCTGGCGAGCCAGAGCAGGCAATCCAGCCGCTTCGAGAAGATGCGATCGTAACACTCCCGCGATATGAGGAAGTTCTGATGGCTCCCCCAGCTTGATCCCGAGCCGTCGCTGTTGCAAGCGAACACATGCAGATCCTGCCCTTCGGGAAGCTGTGCTTCCGCCCGCTCTCGAGCATGCTCTACAATTTTGAACTGGGCATGGAGCGCAGCGGTAAACTCCCACGCGCTGCGTGTCTCCGGCAGGGCTATCTCGAGATGATCGAGATCGATGTAACAGCAGGAGCCGTTCTGCAGCCACTTTCGGCCGATATCCTGCGGATTCTGGCTTGCGCCAGTGGCCAGGTAGGCGCTGCCGGGCACACCTCTGATATACTTCAGGAGGATCGAGCTAGCTTCTGCACCCGTGCCGTTGCGTCTGATGAGGCCCGTAATCGAATTACCCATCTCCACATCGGCGCCTACGGCTCGCGGCAGCCTCGGTTTTTTTGCTTTGAACTTCACGGAGAGATTCCTTTCTCGGTTTTTCACGAGCCACACCATGCGATGCGCCCCGCCCGCTCGGACCCTCGTTAATCGGGCGCGGTGGGAACCCAGCGGCGCAACTACCATTCGAGTGTAATTCAGGCTTTCTTGATCAGGCGATATGGAGATAGCGAGTTGGCCGATCGATGCGTCGATGCACGGGATCGACGCCAAGCACGGTTTCATCTTCCCGAAGCGAATCCAGGTAGCTATGCGCGTTGTCGGGCGTTAGCAGAGTGGTCAGACGGTCTCGCGCATCGACGAGGGCTTCGTTCATATCCTCAAGCGTGAGGCCGACCTGGAGGGCCTGGATCTGACGGCGAACGGCGCGCTTCTTGGCGCCGATGCAGATCTGGCCGATGAGTCTTCCGCTAACCAACTCTGAGGTAAAGACCGGCCGCGTGCGGCCATCGCGCAGCTTGAGCGTGCAGACCTCTGCGTTTGCATTTGGGGCGAAGAGCTGAGATACGGCCGTCTCGATCATCTCGGAACGCGTATCCGCGAACGATGAGCCGGGCTTGCCGTAGGGCAGATCTGCCTCAAGATGGATATCGAAGATCTCTCTCGCTCCGGAAAGATCGGGTCGGCGCACGAGCAGCTCTTCGCCGAAGCGGCTGGTGAGGGCAGGATCGAGCTGATCGCGTCGGTTGGTGGCAGCAACAATCGAGGTGTTCTCTACCTCCTTAAAGCCGTTCATTTCGCTAAGCAAGGTTCCGAGCGCCTTATCGCTGTAGTGGCCGGAATGGGAGCCACGGACACGGCCAACGGCATCCACCTCGTCGATAAACAGGGCGCTCATGCACCCAGCCTCTGCGGCCTGGCGCAGTTCTGTAAAAAGCGCCGTGATGTTTGCCTGCGTCTGGCCAACCCACATCGATTCCCACTGAGAGGCCTTTACCACCGCCAGCATCACTTTTTTGCCTGCTATACGCTGAATTTCGGAGAAGACCGCGCGAGTCATGCTTGTCTTTCCGTTGCCGGGAGGGCCATACAGCAGGATGGCGCTGCTCTTCTGCAGCTTGTAGGCGCGCGCTACCTCGGGATGCAGCATCGCCGTGATGAGCGCATCCTGAATCCGGCGCAGGTTCAGCTTCTGCCCGCCGATGGTGCTGAGCGGGATCTCTTCGACCTGCTGCAGCATAAAGGGGCTCTTCGGGCCGGTGGACATTCTCTCCATGCATAGCCGCGAGTTGCGGTCCCAGCGGACACTATCGCCCGGGCTCAAATCGACCTCTGTAAGCGCTGCTGCCGCCTCGATCACGAGCTGATCCTCGGAGTTGAGGCGGATAATAATCCGGCCATCCGAAGTGGAGCGTACAAATTCGGCGATCTCGCCGCCTTCGAAGCGGGATGTGGCGCCAGTTGTAGCCAGGATGCTCATCTCTGAGTTGAGATAGACGGGGTCGCCGATATGAAGCGTGGTGATATCCACATCCTTCGAAGGCGCAACGGCGCGTTTGCCATTGGCACAGGAGACGAGCGCCATCGGTCCGGCGGGAGTCTCCTGAATGCAAAGAAAGAGAGCGGGCATCAGCGGAGCCTCGCCATACTTCTCGAGAAGCTCCTGCACCTGTTCCAGGTTTCTATCGGCCTCGTTGAGACCTTCGTAGAACAGCTGGCTTTTGCGCATCAGCAACTCATCAATCGCTCTCGAGGCCGTTGGAGCCATGCCACGAGCCTCCTGCAGGTGCTCTACAGCATCGTTTGGGTTCAAACGCCCGCTGAGAAATGCGGCTAGCACCGCTTCGGCCTGGTTTGTAATATCCTCGTTCTGGCTCATCTCATCTCCTCTTCGTACTTGCCGGAAACGGCGTGAAACGATCGCGCCTGCACCATCCCGCTGCGCCAGCCGTAGAGTGCATGGGACATCTCCCATCCGCCTTCGGCCTTTGGGATATCCCCGGTGACTAACGCCACATGAAAACCTTTGGTGAAAACCGTTCTGTGAACGGAGACATCGTCTACAGAGAAGAACTGTTTTCCCAGCGGACATTTTTTCTGAGACTCTTCATCGCACTTGCACCAGTACTGCGCAGGGTGTGTATGCCACCAGCCGCACCATATCTCGCCGCGGTTGCGCCGTTGCAGAGTTTCCGCAACAGCGGTCCAGGTCTGCGGTGTGAATTGCAGGCTGGTGGAGCTCTCCAGTGTGTGCTTTGCAGGCACCAGGGCGGTGACCTCGAGAAAGAGCTCCGTAGAACCGGTATCTCGCCATAGGTTGCCAATGAGAACGCCGCCCGTCTCTTTTTCTGTAGCTGCGGTCTTGAGTTGCTCCGCGAGGCGGAGCACTTCCAGCG
The DNA here is from genome assembly GCA_903919615.1 of uncultured Chthonomonas sp. GTDB lineage: Bacteria > Armatimonadota > Chthonomonadetes > Chthonomonadales > Chthonomonadaceae > CAIXIX01. Next base: position 4,780 of record CAIXIX010000582.1, on the reverse strand, counting down.
GAATAAACACCGGGATATCTGTTGCAGATGCCGCAGCGCTCATCTCTGAATCGACCTCTGCGGCGATGGCCAGGTAGCTCTGCAGGGAGCGTTCTCCTCGAATCGTGGAGGCGGAGACATCCTGAATCTGCCAGCCGACAGGCGGCTGGGGAGCGTTGAGCTGTTTCGGGTTCGGGATGGCCGCAATCGAATACTGAAACGTCTCCCCATCCTTTAGGCGCCCATCTTTAACCAGATCTGTGGCCGCGACCTGTACCTGCGCCCGGAAGTAGGTGAGATCCACTTCGCAGGCAGCTTCCCTGCCATCGCCATCCTTTACGGCAGCGCGCGCGCCGACCATAAAGGGCTTGCCCTTTTCTGGTTCCCAGAGAGGCGTGATTTCGGCAGGCTCGATGGGAGATTCGAGCCTGCACTGCCTGAGCGCAGCGAGGCGCGCAGACTCGGTTGCCGGCGTCCAGTCCGGCAAGATTACGCGCCGCTCCAGTGCGACTCCGTCTGCGTTGTAGAGCGATGCCAGAAAGTGGTACGAGGTCGCGGCCATTTTGCCTATCCCCTGCTTCCGCGGCCCGCTTCAACAGTGGGCATCAGGCGCAGCGTGTCGTTCGGCTGAAGCGCGTCGCCAATGCGCTCGTTGCCGCCAAGAAACCGACCCTCGTTTTCGGAGCGGACGCCGTAGGTGATAGGGCGGCCATCCGAATCGTGAGCGGGCTGGTTAAGGTAGCCGAGCAGGTTCTTGCACACCTCGTTTACGGTAGTATCCGAGGGGATTGAGATCTGCTGGCTCTTCTGGCCCGTGACATCGGTTACCGTGAAGGGGCCGATGACCTGGGACGCAGGTGAGGTCTCTACGCTCATCTCTCGTTCTCCTTTGTTGATGAAGCTGGCGGCATATCGGCCGCCACTATTGCCAGGTAGGCGCCGGCAATCGATGGGCTCTGCAGCTCCCGAATTTCGCGCGAAAGGCATCGCGCGCCGATGGAGAGAGAGCAAAGGGCGTGGTGAAAGTAGGCGCTGGCATCGGCGGCAAGGATGCGGACGCTGAGTAGCGCATGGATGCTGCCATCGTCTCCCATTTCGATCGAAGGCGATGCCATGCGCAGGGTTGCGCCGGCATTCAGGAGCAGATTGCCAATTGCCTCGATGCTCGCCGGCGATGCGGATTGCCACGACCCGATTACCGCGGTGAGGGTAACCTCTCCATGCTCCAGAATTGCCTTGGCCTGCATGTAGATCGCTGAGGGAACATCCAGATCGATCATCCAGCGATCGGCATCGCGCTGCACGCAGGTCCAGCCATGCTCTGCGCAGAGGTGGGAGATATCTGCCGTGTTTGCCTCACAGGCGCTGCTCGAAGAGAGCTCCGGAGTGAAATCACCAGCAAGCTGTCGCGCGGCGGCGGCCAGGTTGTCTTCAGCGACCGCGAGGCTGCCGGCGTCCGGAGTATCGTCCGGATCGGCAAGCGGCAGATCTGTTCTCAGCACACGGCGCTTGCCTTCTGCTGAGCAGACTTTTACACCTGCGGGCAGCGCGCGATTGTGTGCCAGTAGCTCCATGGCGGTATAGGAGGGTGTAGGTGGTAAGTCTGCTTCGATCTGAAGCCAGCTATCGGAACGATGGCTGACGATGGATAACGGCGCGGTCTGTTTGTGCGCCAGGGCAGGCCTCTTTCCGGTGCGGATGTGTGGGTTATAGTTGAAGGCAAGGGTCATGAGATGTCTCCGAATACCAGGTGACTATCGCCGCTTAAGCGGCCTCGTATCTATTGGGAAGCGCTGCCGATTGTCTCGGGCCCACGCGGCTGCCTCTTCGCTGAGGCAGTCGTCGAGGCTCATGTTTTGATAGGTGAGAATGCTGTAGACCTGATAGACCAGATCCTTGAGCGTGATGCCGGTCCATACATGCCCCGGGCAGACGATGGGATGCCGGATATTCGGATGAAAGGTGTTCTCCGGACCCAGCAGCCAGCACATTCCCAGCGGCTCTGCTTTGCGCAGATGATTGTCTCCGAAGTAGATGCCGACCCCAAAGAGGTCGGCAACTTCCGGCTCGCGGCCCTGAACGCGGATGAGTCCATTGCACTGGAATTCGGCAATGTATCGCCGGCAGACGCCATCTTCACGGATGCCCTGCACCGAGACGATATCGGTTTCTGGAGCAAACTGCTCCCATGCGCGCTCCTGGTTCAATAGCCATTTTCTGAGGATCGGGTCCACGTTAGATAATCTCCATTTCGTCCGCAGGCGCGGATGCGCGCCCTCTCCCTGCGAGCTTGCGAGCGGATGAGGGAGAGGATCGGCGAGGGTCTCGGCAAGCACGCCGCTTCCGTCCATCAGATGCCGTCTCCCTCCTAACCCTCAAGTTCAAGCACATAACACCTCACCCGGATTACTGTGCCAGCATCGCGATTCCGTAGAAACGCGTATCCCCGGAATCGAGCGAGAAGATATCGCCCGGCCGCATGCCGAGATCGACGACTGAGCCTTGAAGAGTATCTGCGGGCTGAGATCGAAGACAGAGGCTCTCATGCAGAATCCATGGATGCACGGTCTGGTATCTGCCGCATCCATTGCAGCGCAGAGTCGGCGTGCCGGCAGTGCGGATTGCGGTGGCGCTGCCGGATGGCTCTCCGCAGCGGGAGCAGACCAGCCGTTCCGCGAAGCAGTAGCCGGGAGCGCGCAGCACCGCGGAGCGCGCATCTAGCCCGAAACCCTGCGTAATCACCTGAATGGAGGCTGCAGGAGCTGTGGGTGTTGGCCGATACACAACGTGATCGAAGCGGCATTCCGGGTTCCGCCGATTGCGGCTCAGCACGATCTGACGGTTATCGAGGCCGTAGAGAAGCTGTTCGCCAGGCTCAAGGCCGCGATCGTCGCCATTTAGCAGGTGGATGATCTCCGCCGCCTGCAGAGCGGCAGCCAATCCTGAAAGGAAGACTGGAGAGTTTGTCGGCGCGCTGATGCTGTCTCCCGGCTTCTGGCAGGCAGCGCGAATCTTCATGTTCTGGTAGTGCGCATCGGTGAAGGTGCACTCAAGACAGGGCGCCTCTTCGGACGGGAGAAATAGCTCTACGCGTGCAAGCATCTGAGAGCCGAGAACGCCAGAATCGACCCAGGGAATGCCTAATCGCCAGGCGGCAAGATTGATATCTATGCGTGCTTCCAGCGAATCGACACAGGCTGCGATGACATCGGCCGAGAGGATGCCGGGCGGCAGGTCGCCAACTTCGTTAAGGTAGGTTGAGATCTCGATATCGGTGCGAATGAGCTCCGCTCTTCGGCGCTGAACGACGACCTTCGGCTGATCGATATCCTCCTCCGTGATGCGCTGTGTGGTGAGGTTCTCCGGACCGTAAAACCCGGGATCGATCAGGGTGAGTTTGGTTATCTGAGGATCGCGGGCCAGCAGATCGCACAGGGCGGAGCCTGTAGCGCCAAGGCCAACGATTGCGACATGTTTGCTCATTGCTGGGGTCTCCTCTGCCTAAAGCTCGGCCGGGCTCCACTTGTATCCGCCGGAGAGTTCGCCCGGTCGGCCGCATACCACGCAGGCATCATATGTAAAGCACTTGTCTTCCGCGCTCGCGCCTTCGTGATAGGCCACGCCGCAAGTCGGGCAGATCACTGCGATGTCGCCTTCGAGCACAAGCTCGGTACAGCGAGGGCAAGGGACAGGATCCTTGCGGCCGTACCTGGCTGCAACGGCAGGCGTTTCTGTAGAGAAGAAGAGCCGCGGCGCGGTGGCGAACTGAATCTCATCGCGGTCGTTTAGCACTGCGATGCCGGTGAGCAGAGGCGAGCCATTAACGCGGCAGGCTCCCGGCGCGCACACGAGGGTCCATGAGGAGGCGGCGTTTCCACTGGCTTCGCCCGGGGCGATAACCGCTATGTACTGGGAGATTTCGGCATGGCCAATCTTCTGCAACGGCGTTGCGATCCCTGTCCCAAGCGCATAGATCGCCGGATCGAGCGGCGCATTGAGCCAATCGAACCCGTGCTGAACCCACATATGCGGCATGTGCTGTTTCCCTTCTGTTGCGTGCCAGCATCGACGCCGGCGTCTGTTCTGCTCTATATAACAGTCGCGACGGGCCGGTTATTTATGAAAACCGTCTTTTCCCACGATCTGGATCATGAAAATCGGAATCTTTCACTTCTTAGAACCGGCTCTCGGGGCCGTTTATTTATGAATCGCGCAGACGACTGTACCGAAGTCGAAAACCAAATAATCGATTCCGGTGATTGCATCTATAGGGGATAACGGCGCAACTGCGATTATTTTTTACAGTGAATCGATGGGGGCAGAAATAGGTGGGCTGACGAGAAAAAAGGCTTGGCGCTTAAGCGCCTGGCCTTCGATCTATAGGAGCGGGTTATTCGACGTTATAATCCGTGTCTTCCCCGGTGGCCGGTTGCGCCGGGTGGGAGACGGCCGGCTTCGGCGAGGATAGCGCCGGCGAGCTCGAAATCGATGTCGAGGAAGCTTCGGTGTTTCAACCTACGGTCGTACATCGCTGTTATGATCCACGACGGTGCGCTCTTAACAAACTCACGTGCGACCGCGCGACGAGCATCAGCTAATGCTCGGCAGATCTTTTGAGTTGCATACAACTCGGACAGGTCGGGCAAGAATCGTTGCGATAGCTCTACCGGAAGCATGCCTTTGTCATACCGCGATTGCCAGAGTTCTTGATCTAGTAATGGGCGTTGTGAAAGCGCGCTCTTCGTTGCACCAGTCAAGCAGCGGCTCGCTGTCAGTCTATACCTATCCTGAGCTGCTTCGG
>CAIXIX010000581.1 GCA_903919615.1 uncultured Chthonomonas sp. | reverse complement strand
GGGTGTGGATTCTGTTTATGATTTTTGTATTATCTAGAGAGTCTTTTCAGTAAGCCGCGTCGAAGCTATGTGCATCTCATAGCGGGAGGTGCGTTTTGGCTTCTGAGAAAGGCACGGAAGGTGCTCGCGAGGCTCTGATTCAATCACTATTGCGCCGTTACGAGGAGTTACTTCGGCGCAAGCTTACGGTTGGTCCTCAGACGCTTGAGGAAATTGAGCGTGAAGTGACTGAGATATCTCGTGAACTTGAGAAAGTCGTTCAGGATGAGAAGCTCGCTGAGTTCCGAAACGGCGATGTCGGCAGGGTCACGAAGTGCTCATGCGGTGGCGCAGCATATCGAACCGGCTTGAGTGCGCGAAGGCTGACGACACTGCACGGAATTACAACTATTCACCGTTCCTATTACTACTGTAAGATTTGCAAGAAGGGGGTCTGTCCTCTAGATATAACACTTGGCCTTGGTTCTGGCGAGATGAGCATCGGAATGCAGGCATTAGTTGCGCGCCTTTCCTGTTATCTGCCAGGGCGCAAAGCAGCCGTTGAAGCAGAGCTTCTAACTGGAACGCGTCTGTCGCATAGCACCGTTCAACGAGCTTCCAAGGCTGCGGGTCAGCAGATTAGCCGCGACTGGCAGGAACGTGAGGCATTGCTTTGGCAGGACAAATTGCCAGATCCACAGCATAAGGTAGGTCTGCTTCATAGCACGATGGATGGTGTCATGCTCTTTGTTGGTAAGCGTTGGCGTGAGGCTAAAGTGGGCGTAGCCTATGAGCGCGATGATAATGGTGGGATCGATCACGCATCCTATTGCGCAACATTAAAGCCAGCGGCTGAGTTCGGCAGACGATGGCGCACTTTGAACCACGTGGCCGGAGCTGGCAAATGTAAGAAGATTGGCGTAGTTGCGGACGGTGCAGAGTGGGAATGGAAAGAGGTTGGCAAATATTTTCCCCGAAGTGTTCAGATACTCGACAATATGCATGCTCTGGACCACATCTGGAATGTCGCCCATGCTCGATTTGGCGAAGGTTCGAAAGAGGCTGTCGACTGGATGACGATTCAGAAGGAAAGGCTAGATGAGGACAAAGTAAGCGCCGTTATCAAAGATATCAGGTCGTGGCGTCCAAGCGTTGAAGCCAAACAGGAAGTCCGCCGCTTAGAGTTAGCCTACATCAAGACACATAGAAAAAGGATGATGTACAAGACCTTCAAAGAGCAAGGCTACCATATCGGCAGCGGTGTGGTCGAAGCAGCCAACAAGAACGTGGTCCAAGCCAGAATGAAACGTGCAGGAACACGGTGGGAAGAAGCGGGTGCGGAAGCACAGCTCCAACTACTAACGGCCTGGTACACCTCCCAGCACACAGACTTTGCAGACGTCTGCAGACGAGCAACAGCATACGCTGCATAATCAAGACTCACACCCATGCCAGTTTTGGCAAAAGGAAGGATCATATTGCCGCCGCCTGGCTTATAGCCAATGCATACTGGACTTACCGCGAGCGATTGACGTTATCAGACAAACTTACCGCCTTGATGCGGGAAACGATGTCCGTGCCAAAGGGCGGAGGATTAGCGCGCCAAATAAACTACATCTTGCTGCTCGCTTTTCCCGCATTCATCTACTGGCTAGGTAATAACGGCGGCCACATTAATTTATATTTGTACCTGTTGTTGTGGATCGAAGCCTTGCTAATAGCTCTTATAACACCGCGACATCGGTATTCCAAGATACATCAGTCCTGCCTGTTACTCGAATCTCTCAGTGAACTCGGCGATCCAAGGTGTCTTGTTACAGTCGCAGCATCGATGAAATATGCGGTTGTTCGGGATGCAGCAACTTCAGCTCTCGCCAAAGTCACCGCAAACCTTCGTCCAGACCACTACGGCACGCTTCCAGGCGACACAATTCCTTCTCTGTGCAAAGCACTCGACTGGGCTAACAGCGATGCGAAGCTTGTAATTCTGAATGCACTCGCTGTTATCGGTGATGGTAGGGCAATTGCGTCGGTGGAACGACTGGAACGGAAACCGCCGACTCCTGATGTCGGAACTGCAGCTTCAGATCTCTTGCCTATCCTTCGCCATCGAGACATGGAAAGTAAAGCTCCTACCCAACTTCTTCGCTCAAGCATTCAGGCAAACGAAGGAGAACAAGAACTCCTACGTGCTGCAGCAAGCGCTAGTGCTGATGATCCAGATATGTTGTTACGAGCGGCGGGAGCGGAGAAGGAATAGGTTTAATTCGTGGATTGCTGGAAGCTGAATCGCAAACTTTCTGTATACCGGATCTGTCGCAATCTGCACAAATCGTACTCAAAGTAGGTTCCACCTATCCATGCGGCTGTTGGCAGCGATCCGAATTGGACCACGCGCCACGTTAGTATCAGCAGGGCATTTTGCCCGAAGGGCATCTGCTCTTAGACGCGGCATTCATGCC
>CAIXIX010000580.1 GCA_903919615.1 uncultured Chthonomonas sp. | reverse complement strand
GACTTCTGCGCTTCGTGGAATTACAGGATAATTCCACGAAGCAAAAGCCTTACTAAAGTGGAGCACTTATAAGTGCAACTGTCCTTAGGAAAATTACAGGCATTCAATACATATAGAGATGTATATTTGTCTGGTATAATTGGTGTACCTGTTTGAAAGGAGATGTGTGCATATGTCTGGACATCTACAGAAGTTCCTGGTTACGGCCACCCAGAAAGCTTCGGCCGATCTCATCACCGCTGTGGGAAACCTGCCCGAAGGCAAGAGCAGTTGGAGCCCTTTTGATAAAGGACGTTCCGCCGTGGATCAGGTGGCGGAATGCGCCATACTGAATGGTTTATCGGCTGACCTGATAGCAAAGCGGGCTTTTCCTGCGGATTTTACCATGGAGGCCTTCGTATCGGCAAAGGCCGAACTTGCGGCAGGCGACTGGGAATCCTTGAAAAGTCTCCTTGCGGCAAATACGGCGCTGGTTGTCGCTTCCATTGAGGCAGTTCCAGACGAGGACCTCGAGCTGATTATCGCGATGCCCTGGGGCGAGAGGACCCTTGCCGAAATCATGAGCTACTGCTACTGGAATATGTCCTACCATGAAGGACAGACCAACTACATCGCATCGCTCATCGCGTAGTATTCCTGTGTTTACACAATCTTTGTAGAGCGGCACTCCTAATGCCGCTCTACGAGCGACTAAGTTCTTTGCCAGTTTTACCCCTCACGGTTAACCCAGGATTTTGCCTCCTCATGCGCCTGTCTATTCATACAATTATCTCTTCGATCTCGAATTGATTTCATATTTATCGTAGTACAGCAGGAACACGCGTCTCGTCTGATTGAATTCACAGTGTGGTACCCAACCTGCATGACGAATCAGGAGAGTAGTGATGACTTTACGCCGCGGCAACTGGAACGTTGCACGCAGGAGACTGCTGCAATCCGGGCTTTTTTCGATGTTATCGGGCTTGTTATCAGCAGCAGATGCCGATGCGAGCCCTATCACAGAAAATGCAGAACAGGAACCGCCGGTTAAGTCGCTCGGGACACCGATGACCACAAGAATGCGAAAAGGAGCGCCACCGGAGCAACCGCTCGACTCGATGATGGTTTTCGAGCGTGGAGACGATAGCAACGGGCGCGCAATGACGCATGAAGTGCTCTCCTTGATCCATGAAGAGAAGGGTAAGCGCTCGTTTCCATGGACGATGTATGCGAGCCTGGATACTCATCATGAAGAGGGCGATGCATGCGTCGTCTGCTCGCGTCTGCATAAGCACGGCCCAGGTTGGTCGTCGGGCCTCCATTCGGAGGTCTTCAACCATAGCCGAGCAGTGGCGCTCGGCGTAAATATTGAAATGAGCAGCGATTATGCAGGCTCAGAGCCAACCGAGGTAATCGGTCTGAATATTCAGGCGGTTGCCGGTCCGAGGCCCATGCAGTATGGAATACAGGTGCATGATGGTCAGGGCCATTTTGAAACTGGGATCGGCTTAAAGGGTAAAGGCGCTGCCGGCCTGGATATTACAGGTAAATATGGGGTCGGAATTGATGCGCACCAGAACACGATTCGGGTGAGTGAGGGGACCTGCATCGAGTTCGACGACCATGGCAAAATTCGCATGCGCTACCTCAACGGAAGAATTGAGTTCTTGAACGGCGACAAGTGTATTGGCCACATCGACGTGAATGGCCAGGATCACGCACTGTAGCACGCGATGGTATTTGTGTGGAGGAACTAAATGAGAACAGTTTTACTGACACTGCTCGCCGCAGCTGCGTGCTGCACAGCCCAGGCTCGCGTGGTGCTTGTTCGCGCGGGCAAGCCTGTGGCGGTCATCATAACGCAATCAGGTGCAACCAAGCCGGAGCTTTACGCTGCAATGGAGCTCGAAGACGCAGTGTTAAAGATGACGGGCGTCAGGCTCCCGGTGCACATTGTTAATGGGAACGATGCGCCGGAAAACAGCATCATTATTGGCCAGGGTCCTGTTGCCGAAAAGTACTTTCCCGAGACAAACTTTAGTGGACTGGATCGCGAGCAGTTCGTTGCACGTACGTCCGGATCGCGACTGCTTCTCGCAGGAGGCCGGCCGCGCGGTACGATGTACGCCGTATACCGTTTCCTGCACACACAGTGCGGCGTGCGCTGGTGGACTCCGTGGGCTTCCAACTATCCTCATCGCAGCAGCCTCACGGTCGAAAATCTTTTGCTCACCGAGAAGCCAGCGTTTGAGTCGCGCGATCCTTTCTGGTTTCCCGCATTTAACGCGACATGGGCCGCGCGCAATCTCTCAAATAGTCAAAATGCACATCTCGATGACGCTCATGGCGGCGCCGTTCGATACGACGGGTTTGTACATACCTTTTATCCGATGATGCCTCCAGAGAAGTACTCTGCTGCACATCCGGAGTACTACGCGCTGGTAAACGGCAAGCGGATTTTCGAAGATGCTCAGCTCTGCACCACCAATCCGGAAGTTCGCGATCTGATAGTCGATCATATTAGGGAGCAGATCAAGGCGAACCCGCTTGCGAACATCCTATCGGTATCGCAGAACGACTGTTTTAATGCCTGCCAGTGCCCTATTTGTAAAGCGATAGATGATGCTCAGGGAAGTTACTCTGGGTCGATGCTGACCCTTGTGAACTATGTCGCGGAGAAGATCGGTCGTGAATTCCCCGATGTTGCGATCGATACCCTCGCATATCAGTACACTCGCAAAGCGCCTAAGGATATTCGACCGCTTCCAAACGTGATCGTTCGCCTCTGCTCCATCGAGTGCAACTTTGCTGCTGCCCTGGATGACCCGAGCAACAAGAAGTTCGCGGCAGATATCCAAGACTGGAATCGCCTGAGTAAGCGGCTCTACATTTGGGACTACACTACGAATTTCGCACACTACGTTCAGCCGCATCCCAACTGGTTTATCCTTGGCAAGAATCTCCGGTTTTTCCACGATCATGGCGCCAAGGGAGTATTTGAACAGGGAGCATACCAGTCTTCGGGCTCCGAGATGTCCGAGATGCGCGCCTGGGTCATTGCACAACTGCTATGGAACCCAGATCAGGACGATACGAAGCTCATTAAGGAGTTTCTGGATGGTTATTATGGCAAGGCCGCCGAACCCATCTGGAAGTACATGCTGCTGTTGTCTACCAAAGCGAAGGGTTATTACATGACCTGCTACTCGCCAACCGATGCGCCGTTTCTCTCGCTCGATGACATGATCCAGGCGGAAACGCTGTGGACACGGGCAGAGCAAATTGCGAAGGACGATCCGAGCCTGTTTTGGCGCGTGCAACAGGGGCACCTCCCAGTTCGATATGTGTATCTGCAGCGATGGAGCCAACTGCGCCTGGCAGCGCTGCGCACTGGCAAAAAATGGCCTTTGAGCTCCAGTCGAAAGGCCGTTAGTGACGAGTGGCTGAAGGTCGCGACGGGACCCGGCCCGGATGGTTGGAGCCCAATGACCCACCTTAACGAGGGTGGAACAACTCCGCAGGCATTCTGCGCACGCTTTGGCATCGATCCACCTGAACCAGTTCAGTTGCCTACACGAGCAAGCAAGCCGGCGCCTCCTCCGGGCCTTTCGCTGGAAGAGGTCGCAAAGGGAGTAGATATTCAAGATACCTTCGCTCGGCTCTACAGGGAAGGAGAACAGAGCGAAGTCCGGGCAGACGCGGCCGCATCGGATGGTCTCGCGATCTGGATGCCAGGTACGCACCACGAGTGGGCCGTTCAGTTTCCTGCAGAGCAGTTGCCGGCGAGAGTGCGCAAGGGCATATGGAAAGTGTATGCCGTAGTCCGCGCGGATGCCGTCGACGCAGCCATACCCGCATCTACTGCAGCCATGACTCTGGGGATCTGGGATGCAACCGCCCAGAAAAGCGCGGCACAGATTTCGGTGTCGATAGGGGATACCAGTCGCGGTTACAAATCGGTGCTTATAGGCACGGTCGAGATGACCCCTGGGAAGTACATCTGGGCAGCGCCTCCAGCAAGTCTGGAGATCAAGTCGGTCTGGATAGACCGGCTGTATTTTGTGCCCGTTGGGAGCTAAACCAGTGACGGAACCTCACGCCAACCGAACTAACGTTGCCGACAGTTACACCGCTGCTGCGGAAGGCTATACAGAAAAACTGTTTCACGAACTGGATGGGAAGCCGCTTGATCGACTGCTTCTTGCGGACTTTGCTCGCAAAGTGCGGTCTGGAGGTCTGACTTGCGATCTTGGATGCGGTCCTGGGCAGATTGCGGCATACCTGAAAACCTGCGGAGTGTGGACATGTGGCATCGATCTGTCTCCCGGAATGGTAACGCTGGCCAAGCAGCGATCGCCGGAGATTGGGTTCGAATGCGGAGATATTCTTTCTCTGAAGCACGAACAGCAATATTCCGGTGTAGCCGCGTTTTATTCAATCGTGCACTTTCACGGAGTGCAGTTGGATACAGCATTCGCGAACATATTCCGGTCCCTCGAACCGGGGGGCGTCCTTTTGCTTGCTTTCCATATGGGCACGGAATCGAAGCATGTGAGTGAACTGTTTGGAGCGACGGTTGACCTGGATTTTTACTTCCATGTACCGAGTGAAATTGCAATGGCGCTCATGAGATCTGGATGGGTTATCGATCGAATCGTGGAACGTGGGCCATATCCAGATGCCGAGTATCCAAGTCGACGATGCTACATTGAGGCGCATCGGCCAGCGGATCAAAGTGATCGACAGCCCACTAACATGACGCGCAGAGCGAATTTCGTTACTCGCTTTCGCCGCAAGGCGTCAACGGTGTTGCGGCGCCAATCGTAATCCACCGCTGGTACACATGGCAACGGCGTTGGGATCCGATAGGATTCCCAACGCCATTATTGTTATTAAGCGGCCCATTAACCACTTCTCATGTTGAAAAGAAGCTACTGTTCAAGCCAATCGCGTTTGATTGCGGCGGACTATCGAGTTAGCAGTTGAGCCGTCGTACGTCCAACGCAATGGTATTCGAAACCGGTTCTTCGCAGCTTCACTGGATCGTAGATGTTTCGGCCGTCAAAGATGAGCGGCTTAGCCATGCTATCGTGAATCTTCTCCATGTTTAGGAGCTTAAATTCGTTCCACTCCGTTACGATTACGAGCGCATCGGCGCCTTCTGCCGCATCGTACGCGTTCTTCGTGTACGTGATCTGCGGGAAGATTGGGCGCGTGTTCTCAATTGCGATTGGATCATACGCCTTTACCGTCGCACCATCGGCAAGGAGGCTGGCAATGATCTCCACCGACTTCGCGTCTCGCATGTCATCCGTATTGGGCTTGAACGCGAGGCCCAGAACTCCGATCGTCTTGCCCTTGAAGGAGCCGTCCATTGCGGTGCGCATCCGATCGATGAACCGAATGGGCATATCTTTGTTTACTTCGATTACGGCTCGCAACAGGGCGAAGTCGAAACCGTTTTTCTCAGCGGTGCGGAGCAGCGCGCTGCTGTCTTTCGGAAAACAGGACCCACCGTAGCCAAGGCCAGCGTTAAGGAATGCAGATCCGATTCTCTGATCCATTCCCATGCCCTTAATGACCTGAATGACATCGGCGCCAACCGCATCGCAGATGTTCGCGATTGAGTTTGCAAAGCTGATTTTTGTTGCAAGAAACGCGTTAGAAGCATACTTGATCATTTCGGCGCTAGCCACATCCGTAATAATCATCGGTCGCTCAAGTGGAGCGTAAAGCTCCAGGATTTTCATAGCGACCAGTTTGTTAGGAGCGCCGATGACGATACGATCTGGCTCCAGGGTGTCCTTGATGGCGCTGCCTTCGCGCAGGAACTCCGGATTTGAGACGACATCAAAATCTACCGGGCGGCGCCTGTTCGTTTCGATGATCTCGCGAACCATGTCGCCAGTGCCAACGGGCACCGTAGATTTGTTGACGATTACTTTGTAGCGATTCAACGAGGCGGCGATCGTCTTTGCGCACTCTTGAATAAAGGACATATCGGGATCACCGCTTGGGAGCGGCGGAGTGCCAACGCAAATGAAAACGACCTCAGAATTCTCAACTGCCGACGCGACATCTTCGGTAAAGCTAAGGCGCTTGTCATCAACGTTACGCTTTACGAGCTCTTCAAGGCCCGGTTCATAGATCGGCATCTCGCCACGGCGGAGCATCGCGACCTTTTCCGGATTCTTATCAACGCAAATAACGTCGTTACCGAGGTCGCTAAATACACACCCGGTCACCAGGCCAACATACCCTGTGCCGATTACGCAGATATTCATGCGCTAGAATTTCCCTTTCACAGTTCAAAGCGGACTTCGCGGACTCGCTTTTAGCTGTTAGCTACGCAAAAGTCATGCCACGCGTAACCGCGTCGAATTAGCACAAATAATGATAGCAGACTATTCGTGATTCAATCCACAGTTACAGGAGGAGATTGGTTCCGGAATGGGTCAGGAATCGTCAAAGACCTGAACGACCCGGGCTGAACGTGCTACTTGGATCGATACTCTGCTGTAGCGACCGCCTCAAACTACGACCGCCAGCATCCTCGCCCATCGCCGATTTGGGGCACGCTTCATCGCTCAAAGTACCCGTCTTTGTCCAGATGCTATAGGATTCTTGAGGCAAGACTGCTTCAATGTTCCGCCGGATGTCTAATTGATCGGATATAGATGCCGCCGCAAAGGCGGCTGAAAGCGTTCCAGTCGACGCATCGCTCACTACAGAATTAATCGATAATTTACTGATCGCAATAACCAATTCTGGCAGATCCGTTGGCAGGACGGAGACACGGATTGCGATTGAACTGCGGGCTGCGTCGATTGCGATGCGGTCATGCAGAGCAGTTATCGCTTCGGAGCCAAGTTCTTGTAATGAATCATCGACCCCAAACTTACGTAAGAAGGAGCTCACTTCTTCGATCTGCCACGCAGTCCGTTTTTCTGAGCCTTCGAACGAAAGAACCAGCTCGCTCCGGTCAGGTTCCACCAGGTTCGCGGAAACCACGGGACGAATGCCGGAATGGTGAACGGCAAGCGCTGCCCTCGCTGCCAATGCGGTATCGCGCAAGGCCCATGAGACGGTCCGAGTCGTCTCAGGTATCGGTCGTACCCGGAAGGTAATCTCAGTCAAGAAGCCAAGGGCGCCATAACACCCCGTAAAGAGCTTGCAGACGTCGTAACCGGCAACGTTTTTAACGACCTTGCCACCGCCTTTAACACTGTTTCCGCCAGTTATGACGGCCTTTAACCCGATGACAGTATCTCTAGGCGCGCCGTAGGCGCTGCGACGAAGACCAGCAGTTGCTGCCGCCACAAGCCCACCAAGTGTGGATGTCTCAGGCAGGGGACCATCCATGGCGAGTGTCTGTCGAGAGGAAGCGAGTGCGGCGCTAACCTGGGAGAGCGTTACCCCGGATTCGCAGGTCACCGTAAGGTCATCTGGCTGGTGATCGAGTATCCGGTTCAGTCGTCTCGAGCTCAGCACGAGGGTAGGGCGGTTTGGTGCGTAGCCTGTGTAGAGTTGATTTAGAGCGCCGGCCGGCACGATGCCAGTGTTGAGAGATTCTGCCAACCTCACGACGTCTGCCGCCTCCTCAGGGATGCCGGGGGCCACAATTATTACGGGAGCAGTTGGCCAATTCTCGACGCCGACACGATCTGTGTCGTCTTGCGTCCAGTTATGCACATTCTCAGTACCAACGATCGCGGAAAGGGCTGAGAACAGTTCATCGGAGGTCATCTCTGGTCCTTAAGGTTCTAGCAGCGCTACTTCGGATCGGACACCGCGAAATGACATGCGGCAAAGTGGTTTACACCAATCTGCAGAAGCGCAGGTGCCTCTTCCGCGCAGCGCTCCGCAGCGATGGGACAGCGCGTTCGGAACCTGCATCCAGTGGGCATGTCTACGGGAGATGGCAGGTCTCCCTCCAGCAGTTTACGTTCTTTACGCAGCGCGGGATCCACGACCGGGACGGCAGACAGCAGCGCCATGGTATAAGGATGGGCTGGCGAAGAGAAGACCGTTTCGGAAGGTCCCTGTTCGACGATGCTGCCGAGATACATTACGGCAACCCGATCGCAAATGTGGCGGACAACGGAGAGATCGTGCGCGATGAACAGGTAGGAGAGACCTTTTTCTTCCTGTAGATCTTCGAGCAGATTAAGTATCTGAGCACGAATGGAGATATCTAGCGCCGAGATGGGCTCATCGAGGATGATCAGTCTCGGATCGGTCGCAATTGCGCGCGCGATGCCGATTCGCTGCCTTTGGCCGCCGGAGAATTCGTGAGGATAGCGATTTGCAAACTCGCGTCGAAGCCCGACGGTTTCGAGCAGTTTGGCGGCGCGCTCGGCTTTTTCGCTGGGCTTGATCATCCCATGCGCCATAAGCGGCTCTGTGATGATATCGCGTATCAACATGCGTGGATTGAGCGCCGCAAAGGGATCCTGAAAGACGATGCCGATGTCGCGCCGAATCTGCCGCAGCGCTTCGCCCTTAAGGCTTCGCAGGTCCACACCGTTGAGCCGGATCTCACCTGCGGTGGGTTCAACCAGTTGAAGTATGGCTCTGCCGGCTGTCGTTTTGCCACAGCCGCTCTCGCCAACCAGACCAACCGTTTCGCCCGGCATTACCGTGATGTCGACGCCATCTACGGCCTTTACAACGGTCTGCTCAACGCGCCAGCCTTTTCGCCTGCTTACGCGGAACTGCTTCTTCAGTCCTTTTACTTCAAGCAGGGGGGTAGAAATCGCCGGACTGTTTTCCAATAGTCTTTGAGCCCTTCATAATACAAACATACTGTCGGCCCCCTGTTGCAGCAGTTGCAGCAGGGGGCCTGAGTATCCAAAAATGTCTCTATACAGAATAGCAGAAATCGATACGTTGCGAATAACCTGGGCTAGAAGTGAATACCTATCTTCGCTTCTGCTTTTACATCGGGGCCGGTTCCATTGAAGGTTCCATTCAGATAGTTTTGTGTCATCGAACCTGTCAGGCTCACGTCTAGCGCCGAGCCCAATTTGTGCGTGTAGCCCAGTCGGTAGATATAGGTCTCATTGAGACTGACCGTGTCCTGCACGCTCCGTCCCTCCCAGCCTGTTGTAATCGTATCGCGCTTGGAGAGCCGAAGGTCAAATCCGAGAACCATACTGTTCGACAGCCGCTGGTTGATGTAATCCTGCTCGTATCCGACCTGGCCCGTAAACTTGACAAGCCTAAGATCGGACTCAATGCCGAGGTTTTGCGCCACGGTCCTGCGGACCGAGCCATCCGCTGCATCCGGATTGGTGGCGTAGGATCCCGTTAGCTTTAGTTTCGGCGATGGGCCGATAGCCAGCTTCATCTGGTATCCATTGACGGCATTCGGGTCTGGTGTGCTGTCTGCCAGCGACCCATCTCGCAGGCGTGCCCCGCCACTCACTTCCACAAACTTAACGGGCTTCGCAGTGGCATCCAACTGGCCCACCGTAAGCGACCTCTGCGGATTGCTGGAGTAGACAAGGCCGCCTGTAAAGGAGGCCTGTGCCACAGGCAATGTCGGCACGGTGATCTTTGCTGTGCCAGATTGCGTTGAACCAGCCGTCGACGAGACCTGGTCCGATACTCCCGCAGTGATCTTGACCTTGGCTAGCTTCTTATCCTTGTGGAAGGGAGTTGCCTCCAACGCAAGGGAGCCGGAGTCCGTGTTGCCTGTAGTAGACTGCACATTGCTCACAGAGCCGTTCAGAGTGACCTGATCCACAGCTTTCGTCGATACTGCAAGGGCACTCTTCTGAGTGTATGAGCTGCTCGCAGCAGTACCGCTTCCGGCCACAGGGGTCATTGCCACCTGCGTTGCATCAAACGTGGCCGTTACATGGCTCTTGCCTGGCAAATCCGAGTCGACCTTTGCATTATTTGCCAGCGTCCGGGTAACTCCCGTAGAGTCGGATAGCACCGTATCGTTCAAGCCTCCCGATATCTTCAGATTGCGAGGCAAGCTAAGGGCAAAGTTGCCGCCTTCCTGCAGCAGGCTCGACGAGGCGCTTCCGGCAATGGAGGGATTCGCCAGCGTTACCGTGTCTCTGAAGGTCGTATTGAAAGTAAGGTTGGTCAGCGGTTTAACGGACGCGATGAACTCGGCGACCTCTTTGCCGGCAGTGATGCCAGCGACGCCCGTTGATCCTGGCGTAAACTGATTTCCACCGCGCGATAAATTGAGGCTCAGGTCGCTATGCTTGTCTTTGTACTTGTCGCCGAACATCAGGCCAGATTTGTCCAACCAGTTTCCACCCTGAAGGTCCAGAAGTGCGGCCGAACTGAGAGTAGAACCGCCAATGGATTGCGACTTGCCAGTGAAGGTCAAAGAAGAAATCAGCGCCTTGCCACTCTCAATGTTCTGGCTTCGGAACAGCGTATTAAAGTTGAGCGTGGACTTGCCACTCCGCAGCAACGACCAGACAAATGGGATTACTGCAGATGCTGAGCTTGGTGAAGCGAGAGAAGCATCGCACTTGTAAGACACCCTTACGATCTGCTGCGGCTGAAGTGGGGACGTAAACGAGATGGTGCCGTTTGTACAGTCTACGGTATAGTCGACACCGCGCTGCAGCACGACGCCATCACGAAGGACTGTCTCGCTGCCCGACACAATGCCTCGCCATCCAAGCTGATAAGGACCTTTTACGACCGTGCCAAGCACGAAGTCCTGCTGCATATCGCTTGAACTGTCGAAATGGTTAAGCGCTGAGAGAGAGGCAGATGCCGTGGGAGGAGCAGTCTGAGCGGACAACTGAGCAGGCGACGAAAGCTCTGCCAGCAGTGCAAACGCAGCCAGCTTAGTAAGTCCCTTTATGCTGTTTAACGTGGCATTGTCCATTTATAATCTCTGCTGCCCATTACGCGCCTGTGGTGCAATAGGCGTTGCGCAACCCATCTACACACAATTAGACGATTTGAACGCGAACAAGTTGCACACGGGACCCAAATGCGGCCGAAATTCATCCGAATCGTGGCCATGAGAGCGTCGATCGACAGGCCCTACACCTATGGTTACGTCTGCGCACAGAAAGTGTGACGTATCAAAATAGTGACGATGCCAAACGGTCGACTCTTTCGTATAGATGTTTAACACGCCGTGATAATCGATCACAATCGCGTTCCTAGAATACCTCGTTGGGCTCAGGGTTGACTGTGGAAAATGTGACACGACTCGAGCAAAAAAAACGTCGAACGGATTCATTGGCAGCTCGGTCATATCATATACAAGGTTCTCTGGCTGCAGATCCTTGCCTGTGTGAGTGACCGATGATTGCCGCGACTCGAAGGACTCTCGGAGTCGGGCGAAGGAAGGAGGCCCTCAAATGAACGAAGAACAGAGCGACCTCAAACTCAGGATTGTAAGGCTGCTGGACCCTTCTATCTGTACCTCTTGCCGAATGGCCGCGATTGCCACGGTGGCTATGGCAGATGGATCGAGCCGGCGCATGCTTCATTGCAAGCGCCTCGACTGTGACAACTGGCAGACCGATACTACGGGCGACGATCCAGTTCATCTATCCGATGTCGTCGACGGAACCGAACAGCTTTAAGCCTGGATCCGCATCGGTGGCCCATCGTAATCGTCCGCTTTTAAAGCCGCAAAGAGATCCGCCTCGTCGATCAGCGCCCGAACCTGGCGCGTCGAGTATTGCGGGAATGGCTGTGTTGCTAAATCGGCCAGCGCCCAGGCCGTGTGAGCTCCAACAACGGCCGCCCGCGTAAATGCCGGCAGGGATACCTTGTCGAAGGTATCGCCTACGCTGTGGTAGTAGTGTCCCCCCTGAGTGCTGCTCTGCGCCAGCAATGCGATTACCTGAACTCCCTCGAGCATGAAGGGCTGGTGGTCGCTATGCAGACCGGCCTTGTGCACAAACTCCTGCTTCATCCCGATCCCAGATAACTGTAAGGCCACCTCTCTTAGCGCAGCAAAGCCAGCAGCCTGAGCCAGTTCAAATGCGTTTGGCTTTGGCGCCCAGTAGCCATATGGGTCTGTTGTCATATCAAAATTGAGAACCGCTGATGGCAGATCCGCGCCACCCGATCGCTGTGCAACGTAGTTTCGCGAGCCGCACAAACCTATCTCTTCGGCTGCCCAGATCGCGAAGCGGATCGACCTCGATGGTCGCTGTCCTAAAACAGCGAGCGATCGCGCCATTTCAAGCACGATGGCGCTGCCAAGACCGTTGTCGGTTGCGCCCTGAGCTACGTCCCACGAGTCCAGATGCGCGCCGGCAAGGATATACTCATTAGGATTTGTGCCCGTTAACTCTCCTATAATGTTGCTTGCTGTAGACGGGGTAAATCTATTGCTCATCGCAATCTTGACAACTGGCAGGTCCTCGACTGCTTTGATACCCTGGCTTAGCCGCAAGAGCCGCAGCCCATCCTCCTGAGAGATCCCAAGTCCTGGAATGGGCGCCGGCCCGTTCGCGCAGGTTCCCGTTCGTGGCAAACCACCCGAGGCAGAGCTGTAGATCATGAGGCCAAGCGCCCCATGCTCTGCAGCCATTCGCAGCTTTTCTGATCGGTGCAAACCGCGCCGCCCGGCAGTAACGCCCTCATCACACAGAAGGATACGACCCTTAACCGCGTCACCTGCAGCTTCGTAGTCTGGGAGATCACCGTGTCCGATGGAAAAAACAGGTGCGCAAACATCTGCATGCTCCGGTGCATAGCCGTGTGCCAGAGCTGTGAGTTTCCAACTTGCCGGAGACGTTACCGTCGCCACCAGTTCACCTCGCTCCCATGCGAGCACGGGGAACTCCTCTCGCCATACACTGTCGAGTGCAAACGAGTTCAGGAGGTCGAAAGCCCACTGCTCGCCGCGTTTGCCGCTTTCTGTGCCGCTCATTCGCCCGCCTACGCTATCGCAGAGCTTTCCCAGCTCTGTGTAAGCCTGCTGACGCATGGTGCACTCAGCCAGTATCCTGTCCGACAAGGTCTGTGGAACGGTCACGATCTCTCTCCTGACGACGCGAATGTCGTATACTCTATATCATCCAACCCATCACGCTTATATTGTGAGAGGCCCAATGCCGGATCCTACTTTCACCGTTGTCCGTTGTCGGTCTGAAGGCAAGCAAAACCCGAAGTCTCATTCCTCTTCTTCCGTGTCTGATCCTGCAAGCAGGCGGACCAGAGGCTTTAAATCGGAAGTATTAGCCTGTTTGATGGTGGCCAGCGTTCTGCTATCGGGATGCAGTCTGTTTAACCATAAGGAGGATGCTCCACCGGTCGATTATGCCGCAGTTTCGAGCGCCTTCACGATTGGGACGATCGCACTCGAATCGGGAGACCTGACCGGCAGGGATCGTACCTATTTAACAAAAGTGACACAGCTTGCGCCGAACGAGCCTGCAGGCTGGGCCAATCTCGGGCTGAGAGAGATCCGTTCTAATAACCTTCCAGCGGCAGCAGCAGATCTAAAAAAGGCCTCCGAGCTCGCTCCCAAGAATGCGGGGATCGCGAAGCTTCTGGCGATTCTTGCGGACCGGCAGGGGAATCTGAATGGTGCTCTAGAATATTCGCAGTCCGCAGTTAAGCTGGCGCCAGAGGATATCCGGGCTCATTACGCGCTCGCACAGCTATTATCTCGTCAGTCTACGCCGGAAGCAGATACGCAGTATCAGCAGGAGATTCAGGCCATCGTCGATCGGCAGCCATCCAACCTGATCGCTGAGCTGAACCTGGCGACGATCGCTGCACGCAGAAACGACCGAGCCGCTCTCAGCAGCGCCGTCAAGCTCCTATCGGAGCACGGCGCCTCCTTTGCTCCCGGTCCTTCCGCCTACTTAAAGACCTTAAGCGCGACAGCCACGAGCGTCGATGTCCGGTCGGCAGCAGTCACAGCGCGCTACCTTGAGAACACGCTGAAAACAAACCCGGCTTATGGCTTCAGTTTTGCCAGCCTCATGAACGATCCAAAAACAGGAGTTGGCGACCCACTGTTTCAGTTCATCAAGCTGGCGCCAATGAACCCCAGGCCGGATTCGCCGGACGAGACGACCCATTTCACAGCGCAGCCCTTTGTCGGAGCCTCGTGGGCGCAGGCAGTGTATTTAGAGGATAACGGCAAACAGGCGCTTTTAACCGCGAGCGGCGGTGCGCTTCAGCTTCCCAATAAGGTCTCGCTGCCAATTCCTGGAGGCTCCGACCCTGGAATTCATGGGCTGCTTTCTGCAGATTTCAACTACGATCTCAAGAGCGATCTGTTATTGTCGACATCTGCCGGCATCGAGCTGTACCTCCAAGGTAAGACCGGTGGATTTACCGATGCGACAGCATCGATGAAACTGCCTGCAGCGGTGGTCGAAGGTAAATATACCGGCGCGTGGGCTATCGATATTGAGTCGGATGGCGATCTGGATGCTCTGCTCGGAACAGTAACGGGGCCACCTGTACTGCTGCTGAACCATGGCGATGGCACATGGGGAGTATCACAGCCATTTAAGGGCATCGATGGTGTTATCGACTTTGCGCTGGGCGATCTGGATGGCGATGGCAATCTGGATGTCGCCCTGATCGACGCCGCGCTGCGGCTTCACGTCTACATGAACGATCGCGCTGGCCTGTTTGTCGAACGCAAGCTGCCCGATACGATGGAGAAGTGCAGCGCAGTAGCAGCGGCAGATCTGCGCGGCGACGGCAAAGTGAGCCTATTAGCGCTTACGGTTCAAGGCAAGGTGATCAAACTATCCGATGTCAATAATCGGTCGAATTGGGATGTCGCCGAAATTGCTTCGTGGAACGCGCCTCCATCGGACCTGAACGGTCCCGCGCGATTAATGGTTGCAGATCTCGATAACAATGGCGCGCTGGATCTTGTCGCTTCGACGGCAACGGCATCCTCTATATGGTTAGCCGATCCTAACTTCACTTACAAACCGATCGCTGCTCCTTTTCCAGGTTCCGTCTCTGGTCTGGCTGCGCCTGAGACCGGAGGCTTAATCGACCTGATTGGGTTCACGAACGCGCCAAATGGCAAGCGGGCTGCCGCGCGATTCCAAAATGGCGGTTCCAAGAACTACCACTGGCAAGACCTTCGGCCGCGCGCTGCAGATACGGAGTTTAAAGAGGGCAAGGGTGACCGCCGCGTTAACTCCTTTGCCATTGGCGGAGAGATAGAGGCGCGGGCTGGTCTGCTCTATGAAAAGCTCACGATCGATGCGCCTACCGTCCACTTCGGGCTTGGTACACATGCCGCGCTAGACGCCGTTCGAATTCTGTGGCCAAACGGGGATATCCGCGCGGAGTTTGCCGATGCGCTAAAGCGCGATCAGGTCATTACTCTGACTCACCGCCTGGTAACGAGCTGTCCGTTTCTGTTTACCTGGAATGGGAAGGAGATGCAGTTTGTAACCGACTGTATCTGGCGCTCTCCGCTGGGCCTTAAGATCAATGCTCAGGATACGGCAGGCGTCGCGATGACTGAGGATTGGGTTAAGATCCGAGGCGATCAGCTTGTGCCGGATGCCAATGGTCAATACGATCTGCGCATCACGGCTGAGCTATGGGAGACCCACTTTTTCGATCATCTCTCACTTATTACGGTGGATCATGAGGCAGGAACGGAGATCTTTGTAGACGAACGCTTCGCGATCCCTCCGCCTCCGCTTAAGGTAAATCTAATGACCGGCTTGCAGCCTGTAAACAAAGCAGTGGACGACCTTGGCGTTAATGTTACCGCTCTTGTTGCAGCGCAGGATGGCCAGTACCTCGATACCTTTGGCAGGGGTAAGTTCCAGGGCGTTACGCGCGATCACTATGTAGAGATCGAACTTCCCGAAGCGCAATCAACTGGCGCAACACAGTGGCTGGTCTGCAACGGGTTTATCCATCCAACAAATAGCTCGATCAATGTTGCGCTTGGCCAAAGCCACGATGCGTCTCCGACCGGACTGCAGATAGAGACGCCGGACTCAGCTGGTAAATGGAGCGTTGCCCGCGCCGGGCTTGGGTTCCCCGAGGGCAAGATCAAGACCATTTTAATTGATGTCACTAACGTTTTCAAACCGGGAGCGCCGCACAAGCTGAGGCTGCGAACCAATCTTGAGATCTACTGGGACAGGATTGCGTGGGCAACCGGTCTGCCATCAACACAAGCAGACCTGCTGGTTAAGCATCTTTCGCCATCAACAGCGGATCTGCTCTACCGCGGCTTCTCGGTGATTAAGACTGCCAACCCGTCGTCGCCAGATCTACCCGTCGGATACGATACACAGCTTACGGAGCGGCCGCAATGGAGAGATCTCGCGGGATACTGCACCCGATACGGAGACGTTCGTGAACTTCTGGAGAAGGTGGATGACCGATATGTCATCATGAATGCTGGTGATGAGATACGGATGAAGTTCAACGCTCCGGGTCCGCCTCCCGCAGGGTATGTGAGAGACTATGTGCTGATAGGGGATGGCTGGGTTAAGGATGGCGACTTTAACACTACCTTCTCAAAGACGGTGTTGCCGCTGCCTGAGCACGCCACCAGCAGCTACGCGGTACCCCCGAACTCCCTCGAGGGGGATCCGGTATACAAAAAGCACAGCGCAGACTGGAGCGCCTATCACACACGCTATGTATCACCAGATAGAATGGGCCAACGCCTAAAACCAGGTCCGATTCCTTAGTGTCCGCCGATCAGCGAGGATGAAGCGGTGGAGGAATGGGAGGGTGAGGGCTTATCTTGTTTCATAAGGATGGGATATTATTCCAGTTCAAGATCGCAAAGTGATATTCGCGATTCGGTAGCGGCATGCCTGACTGGACCCTCACCCAGGTACACTGTGCGCGCCCGAGGAACGATGGGAGAAGCGCATAGGGCCTCTCCCATCTCGGCTCGCAAGCTCGCAGGGAGAGGGACCAGTCGCGCCTCCGGTTGTAGTCGCAACATACCTGAGAGATGTGAAACAAGATAAGGGGCAAGCGCGGAGGGCAAATCTCCGAATTTACATGGTGGACCCATCCGATCGTGCAGGCGCCGAACCCGCCGCGCCACTAACGGCCGCGATACTATTTAGAATCAGAAACTGTTCTTCACCTGCCGACCGTAATCTTCCGGGCGGTAAGAAAGCGAGTGTGCGACCGTGCGAGTGATGCTGTTCTGTGATATGGAGGGCGTTGCGGGCATTTCGGTGTGGGAGCAGGTTAACGGCGGCGCAGCTCTTTATGAGGAGGGACGTCGGCTCTACACTGCAGAGGTTAATGCCGCGGTACGCGGATGCAAACGCGCTGGCGCAACGGAGATTGTGGTAATCGATGGCCATGGCGCCGGCGGCGCCTGGAACTTTAAGAGCCTTATCCCGGAGCAGTTGGAGAGCGGGGCATCTTACGTTCTTGGTCATGCGTGGTGCCGCTACATCGCCCCTCTGGAGCAGGGCTGCGATGCCGTACTGTTTGTAGGCGCACATGCGATGGCTGGAACTCCGGATGGTATTTTGTGTCATACGGTATCGAGCCAGGCCTGGTATAACGCCACAATAAATGGAACGCTTGTGGGCGAATCCGGAATTGTCGCTGCAATTGCAGGCTCTTTCAATACGCCATGCGTATTTGTCTCGGGTGATGCAGCAACCTGCCGTGAGGTGAAGGCGCTGCTGGGTCCGAAGGTGGTAGAGGCGCCCGTTAAAGAGGGCCTTGGCCGTTACAGCGCACGTCATCTGCCCGCAAGCGATGCCTGCGCGCTCATAGAGGGCGGCGCCTACAAGGCGCTCGCAGCGCGAAACTGGCCAGATCCGCTGCGGTTTACTGCCCCGGTCTCGTTTGACGTTGAGCTTGCCACCCCGGATCGTTCGGTGGATATGGTTGGCAAGCCTGGTGTAGAAGTGGTTAACCCGCGAAAGATCGTGTCTACTGCAGACACCTTCTGGAAGGCGTGGGATCAGTTCTGGTATAGGTAACATTGAACGATCGGAGCCTTGCACTCAAACTGAAAACGCTGCGTCAGCCCTTTCTCCATCTCCCCGGTTGCGTGGGAGAGGGTCGGGGTGAGTTGCAGCTTCGGTTTAGCTTCGGTTCTGGCGTTGCCAAATTAGGAGTAAAAAATGCGACCCCATGAACACATTATTCTTCCGCTCGATGTTCCCACCGTGCAGCGTGCGATCGAACTGGTGGACCTTCTAAAGGACGACGTCGGCGTGTTCAAGGTCGGCCTCGAACTCACGAATGCAACAGGCCTCGAGACGCTGGCGCTGCTGCGGCAGGCTGGCGCCGACAGAATATTCTATGACGCAAAACTGCACGATATTCCCAATACCGTTGCGGGCGCGATGCGCGGCATCGTTCGCCAGCGAGCCTGGTGCGTTACCGTACACACGCTCGGTGGCAAGAACATGCTGAAGGCCGCAGTCGATGCAGCAAAGCAGGAGGCGGAAGAGCGTGGTCTGCCGCGGCCCCTCGTATTGGGAGTTACCGTGCTCACGAGCATCAGCGAGAACGAACTCCATAATGAATTGAAAGTTCCAACGTCGATTTCGGTGCAGAGCTACGCGACTCATCTTGCACGATTGGCGTTCGAAGCCGGTTGCGATGGCGTTATCGCCTCGCCGCACGAGATCCAGGCGATCAGAGCTGCGATCCCCTCATCAGATTTTCTGATTATCACTCCCGGCATTCGCCCCGCTGGTTCAACAAGAGGCGATCAGGCGCGAGTGCATACTCCGGCTGAGGCGATGGTACGAGGCGCGAGCTACCTGGTAATTGGCCGGCCGATCTATGCGGCGGAGGACCCTAAAGCGGCCGCGCAGAATATAGCGCACGAGATCGAAGGCGCCTGGGATCTTGTTTGAACTGACGCGCCATTGAGATGGATGTGAGCCGACGCAGATTGTCGGCCTCACGGTGGAAGGCTGTACTTCATTGAAACAGAATCAAATCCTTGTTGGCTGCTGCCTCGTGGCCGCCTCACTCCTTACTCTGAAGGCGATTAGCCAACCGCCTCCGGCAAAGCTTACGCCTATAAATGGGCCCGGGTCCACGCTGTCGCAAGCGCCCAGGCCAAAAGGCGTTTCAGCGCCAGCGCTACCTTACGGTCTGCAACTGATGGCGCGATTCGATCTGCTGCCTACCCTGCGAGACACAAGATGCGTGATGGATTCCAGCTACGACCGCTCGGGCGGGAACGGTGACGCAGATCACTACCTGAGCAAAACAGGCAACCGGGTGGTTCTGTCGGATATCCGCGGTCCCGGGTGTATCTATCGATTCTGGTCTGCGAACGCAGCCGGTCACCTCTACATCTATTTTGATGGTGAATCAAAGCCCACCATCGACTGCCCAATGCAAGACTTCTTTCTTGCCAGGGTCGCGCCCTTCGTTCAGCCCATTGTAGGGCATCGCAGCGGAGGCTGGTACAGCTACTTCCCGATGCCGTTTCAGAAGAGCTGCCGAATTGAAGTGACCGACCCGGGCGGCATGTACTACCACGTTCAGTATCAGCTCTATCCGGATGGCACACCCATCAGGACCTTTACTCGCGAGCTCTCTTCAGAAGATAAGAGCGCGCTCGATACGATCGTCGGTCAATGGAACGGGGCCGGCATCGATCCGAAACCGGACGATGCTGCCAACCCCGAGGTTGCAATCCAGGGGACTTTTGGCCTTAATGCCGGAAGCTCAAAGTCGTTTGCCAACATCAAAGGCTCAGGAGAGATCTCATCGATCCACATGAAGATCATGCCCGCCGATAGACTTAGCCTGCGGCAGACGCTTCTTCGAGTAACGTGGGACGACGCAAAGAAGCCAGCGATTGAGTCTCCTGTTGGCGATTTCTTCGGCATTGGCTTTGGAGATCATAGGTTTAAGTCGCTGCCGACGGCTATGACCGATAACGAATATGTATGTTACTGGCCGATGCCCTTTGCGAAGGGCGCGAAGTTTCAGCTCGTGAACCTTGGTACTGAGGCCCTGAAATCCGTAAGCTGGACCGTTCAGTACAAAAAGCTAAAGAAGCCTCTGGAGAATGTAGGCTATTTCCACGCACAGTGGCATCGGCAGACCACCGTGAATGGCGAGCACTATCACATTCTGCACGCGGTTGGCCGGGGGCTGTATGTGGGGGAGCATACCGACATGCAGGGCGATCGCGGTATCGGTTTTCTTGAGGGCGATGAGAAGCTCTACGCCGATGGCGAACAGTTCCCTGCGATCCATGGCACGGGTACAGAAGATTTCTACACTGGCGGCTGGTATTTCGACGAAGGTCCGTTCAATCGAGCGTATCACGGCTGCACCGTCAAGAGCGACGAGTTCTCTCGTGTATCCGCATATCGTTATCAGATTCAGGACTGCGTCCCGTTCCAGAAAGAGCTGTACGTTGACATCGAACATGGTGGCACGAACGACTACCCCGGCGCGGATTACAGTAGCGTTGCCTACTGGTACCTCGATTCCCCGGTTCACGACTGGTCTCCCATCGATCCGAAGCAACTGACACCGGCGGTAATCAAAGTGAACGGCGTCCTGGAAGCAGAGGGCCTCAACTGGACGGGCGCAGGCGCAAAGGCAATCTCCGACTCGAACCTCGTAGCCGAAGCGAGCGGCGGCAAGCTGGTAGCTGTTAAGGACAAAGCGACCTTTCACTTCAGCGCTCCAGGCGACGACTATTACCATCTAAGACTGAACGCCATTGCGCTGGCGGACAGCCCGGCGAGCGTCACTGTAACGATCGATGGAAATCCCGTCACCTATGGAAAATTTGGCGATCCTGTTGCGTCTGCAGGTAAACACTTTGAAGCAGACGGTGTGGTGCACTTGAAGCCCGGTGATCACACTGCCGAAATCGATGTAGAAGCCGGGAAAACGCTCTACCTCGACTACGTGAAACTCGACCCAAGCCCGAAAGAGAAGGGGGTCGTCGAGGCGGAGTCGCTGCTGGGTAAGGCCGAAACGAGTGGGGGAGCGGCCGCCGTCGTCGGTCCGATTATGGACCTGAGCGGATATGCGGCCCTCAAGTGGACTCCTACCGGAGTTGGCTCATCCATAAAATTCCCGATCTCAGTGCCTATCGATGCCGAATACACACTGGATATCGGCGTCGCCAAGTCCCCAGGTACCCCGAAGATATCCGCATCTATCGACGGTGTCGATGCGTTCAAGGATGTCTCCACTGCCGATAATAGCTCAAGCGGGAGAAAAGGCGTGCGGCTCGGTGATAGCCTGGCTCTGAAAGCGGGCGTCCACTCAGTCGTGTTGACAGTTGCGGGCCTTGAGCCTGGCAGCGCGGGATCGGGGCTTATTCTGGACTATATCAAACTCAACCGATCTCGGTATCCGTTCAGCTTTGAGGCAGAAAGCCTGAAGATCCTCGATCACAAGGATGGCGACGTCTCCACGCAGGGCATGGCCGAATTCGGATCCGGATGGAGCGGCGACGCTCAGCTCTGGCTCACAGGCAACAAGAAGGGCGCCGAGGTATCGGTCGAACTTCCCGTACAAAAGGCTGGCAGGTTCACTCTGGTAGGCTACTACACCACGGCCGGAGATTACGGAACGGTTCAGTGCCTCGTCGATGGCAAAGAGGTTGGGGCGCCAACCGATTGCTATAGCACAGGGGTGCTGCCGAAAGGCAGAACCGTGCTGGGTGAAGTCGAACTCTCTGCCGGTGCGCATCGGATCACGTTCCGGGCAGTCGATAAGAACGCGGCCTCGAGCAACTACCTGATCGGCATCGATGCCATCGGCGTCGAGCCAGTTAAATAGGGGCGATGCCGATCACGAGCTACCGTTACAGGCTGCCCACCCGCGATGCGACCGATCTCTTCGGCCGCGCGCTGGGCAGCCTGCTGAAACCCGGTGACCTTGTCGCGCTCTCCGGAGACCTGGGTTCGGGCAAGACGGCCCTCAGTCGCGCCATTGGAGCCGGTTTAGGCGTTGTTGACCCGATCAGCAGCCCCACGTATACGCTAATTCAGGAGTATGGCGGGCGGACCCCCATGTTCCACTTCGATCCGTATCGGCTCGATAACCCGGAAGAGATCTGCGACTTAGGGCTTTATGAATACCTTGAGGCTGGCGGAGTCACGGTGATTGAGTGGGCAGATCGGGTGATGCCACTTCTGCCGGAAGACCGCATAGAGGCCGAGATCGAGATCGATTTTATGTGTTCAGGAAAAGGCGACTATGAGGCCGACGCTCCAAGATTGATTACTATCTCTGCTCGCGGCCCACGCTCCGCCGCCATTCTGGAAGCGCTAGCCCGGCACAGTCCGCTAAACGTGTATCATTACTCGGAGTAAGGTTGCGCTGTCTTCCGGAGGCGCGAATTGGCCCCTGCGAGGCACGAGCGGAATAGAGGGGTCTCTGCCGCGCCCGGCGTTCTTGAACATGCGTAGGGGCGCTTCTTGCCGCGCCCGGATTTCAATTTGTTGAAAGAGATTGATTGACCTTTGCAATCCGAAACTGAACCTAACTCAAATACGGCTAACCTTGTGCTTGCGTTGGATACCTCCGGAGATGTCTGCAGCCTCGCGACCGTAACAAACGGCAAGCTGACCGCCGAGATCAACTTTCGGCACAAAATGCATCTCTCGGAGCGGCTGATGGATCATGTCACGGCCGTGCTAAATGGAGCAGATGCTCAAATCGAGGATGTTACTGCCTTCGCCGTTGGGCTTGGGCCCGGATCCTTCACAGGCACGCGCATCGGCGTGATGACGATGAAGACCTTTGCCTCATTAACTGGCAAGCCACTCTACGGGGTCGATAGCCTTGCAGCGATGGCGTTAAGCTACTCCGGTGCGGCAGACACGGTCGTGATACCAATGCTGCCATGTCGAAATGGCATTGTCTATACCGGCGTCTACGATGTCTCGTCCGGCTCAGCCATCACAATAGCGCAGCCCGATTCGCTGACGATTGCAGAGCTAGCGGAACTTGCTTTAAAGTCAACCAGCGGCAGCCTCCTCTTTACCGGTACTGCCGTAGATCGCTATTACGAACAACTGCTCGAAGCGCTTGGAAGTGAGCAGTATCGTGCCTCGCGAGGAAACATCGAAAGCCCAAAGGCGCTCGGTATCGCATCCCTTGCGCTGGCACGCATTGCCGCGAGCGACCTCGGCGACGACCCACTCTCGCTCGTCCCAAGCTACATCTCCCCGCCACCCATCACCATGCCCAAAGGCGTGCCGCTGCCAGAGGCGTGAAGCGTGCCGCTGCCAGCGAAATTCTGGAGCCCGCGTGTCCCGACGCGGCAATACCTTCCAAGCTGCACGCCCCCACAAATCATAATAGCGCTTGCGCCCCGCGTCATTCCAATAGGAGCCTTCGGCGACTGAGGAATCCGGCCGAATTTCAACGCACGATTACAGATTGGCCCCTGACCCGATTGCCATCCAATTTTGTCCTGATTTACACTCAAGCCAAGAGTGCAAGCGCTCAAGGGTGCGTGTAATTGTGCTTGACACACGCGCCCTCATCTGCCAGGGCGTCCATTTCCGTCCTAAAGCCCAAAACCCAACACCCTGTTCCACCTATCCTCCAAAAATATTTCCATTTACCATATTGACATTCGTATCGAATCTGCATATAATGCGCAGCATCAGCGCGATGGATTGTGTTTCAAAAAGTTTGAGTACGTGTTTTATCTCCTCCGTCGTAGCCGATAACGTTCCTGTATCACCCTGTTTATAGCGGCTCGCACAGTGCGCGATTGCCAAAACCCTATATCAAATGCTCTTCACGATCATGACTTACCGTGAGGCGCCGACTGTCATTGACAATCTTTCAGATTAGGCATAAGGTTGCACGTTAGTACCTTGTGCTTGTCCGTCAGTATTCTGTCCTTTATGGTTGTTTTGAACGAATCGGGGGAATAGAGATGCATGCTTTTGTGGGATCTGGATGTCCCGCGGCGACGAGACGCCGCACCGGCATGGCCGCTGGCAGATGCGCTACCACACTGACCTGGTTAGCTCTCTTGATGCTCGTTGCGGCTGGAGCCAACGCCGATCCACCGCCAGTGCGCCCGAACTTGACGACCAGCACCGGCGGGGTTGTCTATCCATGGGATTACGGATACCCACAGCAGATGGGAGAGATGCTGTTCATTCAGCCCGGAGATCCCGGCTATCCTCCTTATCCTGGCGCATCGATCACTATTCTCTCCGCTCTGCCCGCTAACCCGATCACGATAAACCCTGGTGACCCGGACTACCCGGTATTCTACGGCGATCCCGTCATCGTTTTGCCGGGATCTCCGAACTATCCTGTTCCGTCCTTCGTTCCCGGACAACCGATAGTGATCTGGCCAGGAGACGGCGGATACCCTCAACTGCCTCTGCCGGTCAACGAGCCAATCATCATCTACCCGGGTATCCCGGCCTATCCAAATCAGCCAAACAGCCCGGGCTTTGTCATGCCTCCGATCATCCTCTACCCTTGTGACCCCTCGTACCCATACAATCCGGGCCTCCCGATAATTCTGAATCCTGGCGACCCAGGCTATCCGTGGCCAATTGGCGTGGTGCCACCTCCCACCGGCGGTGGCGGCGGCGGAACCGGTGGAGGAACTGGCGGTGGCGGCGGCGGCGGTGGTACTGGTGGTGGCGGTGGTACTGGTGGTGGTGGAGGGACCGGAGGCGGTGGAGGTGGAGGTGGAGGTGGAGGGACAGGCGGTGGCAGTGGCGGCGGCGGAACCGACCCGCCTATCATCGCTCCTCCCGGCTCGCCTGAACCGGATGGTATCTACCCGGCAAGCGGATTGGTACAGGATTCGAATGGCTACCTGTACGGGACCACCACCAATGGTGGAGCATATGGGTATGGCACAGTGTACAGAGTGCTGTCGAACGGACAGAGCTACACTGTCATGTACGAGTTCCAGGGCAGCCAGGATGGCTGGGCTCCTTGCGGACATCTGTTGCTGTCCGGGACAAACCTAATCGGCACCGCAAGCGCTGGAGGACCAAACGGCGCTGGCTTAATCTGGCAATTAAGTACGATTGCCGGAAACACCGGGCAGCACGGCTTCGCCGAAACAACGCTCTTCAATTTTAGCCTTGCCAATGGTGCGCAGCCAATGGATGGCGTTGTTCGGGGTCCTGATGGCTGCCTCTATGGTACGGCACAATATGGTGGTCCGCGGTCGACCACAATCCACGCAAAGCCTGCTGGAGTTGTGTATAAGTTCAACCCGACGACTGCAGTTTATACTGTGATTCACACTTTTTATGTTTATCCAATGGTCACAACTACGAACGCGGGACAGGTCAGTCCGACGCCCGAGGGAATTCGCCCAATCGGAGGCGTAATATTTGGCTCTGATGGCTTTCTGTACGGAACGACCAGCAGCGGCGGTCTCGTCACTGCTTTGGCATACACAGGCACCACATTCGCAAACGACGTCGATTGGCAGTATTGCGCGGGTACAATTTTCCGCATGGAGCCAGATGGAACCAGCTTTAGCACAGTGAAGCTGTTTCATTGGAGGCTGCACTCGCCATCTAAGATTACAGGAACTGATTATGGTGATGGCGGGCAATGCGAAGGCCAGTTGTTTCAGGCGAGCGATGGCAGATTGTATGGAACGACAAACATTGGCGGATCGGGTCGGAGCGACATAAGTCTGCGCGGTGCCGGCGTCCTGTTCTCCATTCCAATGACTGCGAAAGCAATCGGTTTCAATGGCATCAGTATTCAACATAATTTCGGCGATAAGTCCATACCTAACGATGGTCTGTTTCCCTTAAGTTCCGTAATCCAGGGCAGCAATGGTAATCTTTATGGTATTACCATGCTTGGTGGACCCGGCACCGTCGGGGCAGTTTTTGAATCGGGTCTCTGCCCGTCGATTGGTGGCACACCGCCGCCGTATTATAATCTCGACCACACATTCAACAATCCAGACCTCAACGGAAACCAGCCTCAGGGCAATCTGATCCAGGGGCAGGACGGCAACTTCTACGGCACCTGCATCCTTGGCGGGGCAAATGGATATGGCACCGTCTTCACGATGTCTCCTGGTGGCAGCGTCTACGCGATTCACTCGTTTGGGAATCCCATCAGTAATCCAAACCCGCCATCCGGTGGCTCTGGAGGCGGCTCAGGTGGTGGTGGTTCCGGAGGTGGAGGAAAAGGCGGAGGCGGAGGTTCTGGTGGCGGGGGCTCTGGCGGAGGCGGATCTGGCGGTGGATCAACGATTACCGTCGCGTCAATCACTCTCTCCCCCGTAACCGTAACGGGCAGCTACTCTAGCAAAGCAACTGTAACGCTGAGCGGACCTGCGCCGAACACTGGTCTGATTGTCGCCCTCAGCAGCAGCTCGATTTCTGCCACGGTTCCCGCGACCCTCGTCTTCTTTGCGGGCTCGACGGTCGGCACGTTCAACGTAGCCACA
This sequence comes from uncultured Chthonomonas sp., assembly GCA_903919615.1. Taxonomy (GTDB): domain Bacteria; phylum Armatimonadota; class Chthonomonadetes; order Chthonomonadales; family Chthonomonadaceae; genus CAIXIX01. The sequence continues at coordinate 5,237 of CAIXIX010000580.1, read as the reverse complement.
TCGCCCGTGAGCGCAGTTACCGTTGCCACAATCACCGCATCACTCAATGGCTCTACCGCAAGCGCGCCTGTTACGATAAATCCTCCGGTTCTATCGCATCTGGTCTTCTTCCGGGCGAATATCACTGGCGGCGCAAATACGCATGCATCGGTTTCCCTGAACGGCCCGGCGCCTTCTGGAGGAATGCTGGTCGCGATTAGCAGCAGCGCATCCGTCGCGACGGTTCCATGCGTTGTCGCGATACCAGCCGGACACAGCACCGCGAGTTTCCTGATTGCATCGAACTCTGTAGCCACGGCGCAGTCCTCCATCATAAGCGCTGCCCTCGGTTCTGTCACGCTTCAATCGACATTGAACCTCGTTCCAGGAACGACGCTGTCTCCGACTCTTTTAGCAGATGCCTACTGCATCGGGGGGCGATTCGCAAATGTGAACTTTGGGCTCGAGCCGACTCTGCAGATTGAGCACGATACTTCCGGCGCTTCCAGCAGTACAACCTCCGTTTCTTATCTGATGTTCGACCTAACGACGGTCGCCCGTGCGCCCTCGTGCGCAACTCTGAAGCTAAACGTTTCCGCCACTTCTTCGCCTTCGTCCGGCATTGGCACGATCCGGGTGTACGGGATGACGGGTACCACATGGGCGGAGAGCGCGATCACCTGGAATTCTGCCCCAGGGCTTAATGCATCGACGGTAACCGGGCAAGGTGAGCCGGTCGACATCGAAGGCGTGCCGCTGCAATCGGGGACCGCTGCGTTCGACCTTACAGGCTTTGTAGCTGCGAACCTTGGCAAGCAGGTCACGCTGCTCGTTATAAACGAGAACCCGGATTCGATGCATCTTGTAACAAGCAGCAAGCAGGGAGCGACACCCCCACAGCTTCTGTTTACCATTCCCTTTATGGGGGATGTGCCGCCGCCATTCTGGGCGATGAATGTGGTGCCGACCTCCAGTGGCGCTGTAACCTCATTCGGCCCATCGGCAAGCGATAGCGTAAATCTTGCATCCGGGGTGGAGGAGAACAGGCCCGGACCAGACATCATTGGGCGTAACCCGATTGGCCCGTCCGCAGTGTTTACGCGCATGTATCGCAGTGTGCTGGCGGCGCGCGGTTACGCCTCGCCTGGGCTAACTCCTGGTTGGATACATACCTACGATGTAACTGTCACTGCATCCGCAGGTGGATGGGCGCCTCTCACTTTCAACTACCCCAATGGCGCCGCCGAGCAGTGGGCCATTCAGTTCGATGCCAACAACAACCCGACGGGCACTCTGCAGCCGGTAAATCCTGGTGTGCCCTACGCCGTATCAGGCGTGCCATCCGAGACTACTCCCGGGCAGTGGCTCACTCTCACCATTACAAACAAGGACAACTCTACGTGGACTTTCCTGCCAATGCAGGGCAGCCCACAGACCTATGTCCTCTCCGTTATCACGAACACCGTCGGCCGCAGTATCCGGTTAAACTACGATAGCAATCGCTGCCTCACGGGTATCACGGACGATTCAGCGACTCCCGTTTCGCTTCTCGGCTTTAACTATAACAATGGACTGCTCAACACGGTTACGGATGCCTTCAATAGAAGTGTCACCTACAGCTACGCCACCACGAATGGCGTGAATGGGCTGGTGTCTGTTGCGCCTTCGACAATGCCATTGCCTCTCTGGGCTTACGGATATTCCGCTGTGGGCGGCTGGACCATGCTCAGCTCGGTCGGTACAATTGATCCCTCAAATCCGACTCAGATCTCGTCGCATCCAATCAACTACAACGCTAACGGCACCGTGTCCAGTCTGGTGGATGTAAATGGTAACACGCACACCTACTCCAACAATAACGGGAATACTCAGGTTCGGGTGCTTGATCCCAACAACAATGTTGTCGAGTCCTTCACCCAGAACACGGGTTCACTTAATAACGGTATTGGCACGACTGATGCCGCCACTAACTCCGATGAGGTTGCCTACCTCGATCCTCTGAACCCGTACTTGCCCACACAGTATGTTAACCGCAACAGTCAGCCAACCAATGCCGCATACGATCAATTCGGAAACCTTACCAACGTTTCCACGTCCGTTTTGGGCGCCATCAATACGGTCGCCTATAACTACAACTACAACAACAATCCGCTAGGGCAGCTCACGTCTGTTTCCGGGCAGTTCGGCATGGTGGGTTTCACCTACTATGCTAATGGGCTGGTTCAGTCCGTAACGAGCCCGACGCCTTCCGCCCTTGTGATGGCCCCCGGAGCGCCTGCGCCTACTGGAGTGGTGACTACCTACTACACCTATACGGCCGTCGGCAACGTCTCCACGATATCTTCGCCAGCGCCAAACGGCACGGGTCGGCTCACGACCACCAGGTTCTATTACACGGCCGATCCTGTCGACGGCTCGAGACAGCCCGAAGCGCTCGGGGAGCCGTTGGCTGTGATAGACCCGTCCGGCGCGACGACGCGGTTCAAGTACGATTCGCATGGTAACCGGACCGCGATCATCGATCCGATGGGTAATCGTACGGACTTTGCCTACAACGCCGCCGATCAGTTGATTTCGTTAACGCGCCCTGCGACGGGCCAGACTGGTCTCGGCCGCAGCTATACCGCTGTCACGTATCTCTACGTCGGCGGTCCTGTGGAAATCGTTACCGATTACGATGAGGGCGGAAACTCAGTTCGCCATGAAAGCCAGACTTTTGGCAAAGAGGGTGAAGGATTAGCTCAGTCTGGCGAGGGCGAAACGGCAACCTTCAACTACGATGCTGCAGCGCGGCTAAAGCAGCTAAAGGACGGCAACGGCAACGCGATCCTGCACAGCTACGACAATGTAGGCAATTTGAACGCGCTGACCTATGCGGATGGCACCTCACAACAGGCCCAGTTCGATGCCGATTACAACCTCAGTCAATATACCAACGCGAGAGGCCAGAAGACCGCGCTAACTCTTGCACAAGACGACAGCCGTGTTACCTCTTCGCTGCATACCGCAACAAACGTTAACGAGACCTACCAGTACGATTCGCAAGGCCGAGTGACCCAGGTTTCAGATGGTTCGACGACGATCTCGTATGCTTACGATCCGACTGCCAACCTGATCGACTCCGAAGTAACTGACTACTCTGGGGTATCGCTCACGATGGCGCCTCAAGGAGTCTCATACGGTTACTATCCCGACGGTTCGCTCGCCGTGTTATCGTCAATGGCAGTCACCTTCAATTACAGCTACGATGCATGTAACCGTCTGGCGCAAGTTACTACCTCATGGGGCTCTACATACTCGTACACCTATGACCTGAACGGCACGCTTATTCAGAAGCAAGTCGATAATTCCAAGGTCACCTACCAGCACAACGCTCTCGGGCAATTGACGCGTCTCACAAACGCTACAGTCAGCCCCAACCAGACCACGACGACAATCAGTGACTTCTACGGCCTGCGGTACGATGGCGCAGGCAACATTATTCAGGAATCGTTTACTTACTCCACTGCCGCAAATTCGGCACCCGCCAACTCGGCGCCTTCCACGGGCATACGAAGCTTCTCCTACGATCCTCAGGACCGAATAACTGGCGAACACGATCAATTCAACTTCCCGCAGTGGTGGCTTCAAACCTGGTCACAACAGGGCTTTACAGGCAATTTCGACTACAGCTATGGGTCCGATTCTGCAGATAACCTGACGACAATCCGTGGGGTGATGCAGTCCGTAAACAACGTCAACCAGATTACAGGAGACGCCCTCGGCTCCAATTACAGATACGATGCGGATGGCAACACAACTGCGTACAACATCTACGTTCCGCCTTCGCGGGCCCCCGGTGGAGTCATTTCGAATTCCCTGACTTACGATGACGAAGGACGGCTAACTTCGTTCAATAACACAAGCGTCGGTTACCGACCAGACGGCCTTCGCGGATGGGCGAACGGACATTACTATTTCTATGCTGGAGGAAAACTGCTCTACGAGACGCTGCCAACTGGTTGGATTGAGCAAGTTTACGGCTGGGGTGCGGACGGCATCGAGCAGGTTAACGGCGTGGAGTGGTTTGGAAATCCTTCCCTGATCACTTACCAGTACGACCCGCAGGGTAACACGGTCTCTCACCAGGCAGGTCCGTGGCTGTCAGACCTACAACAATTCGATGCCTTTGGCAATCAGCTTTTCTACGTTCAATATACCGGCAACCCTCCGGGCGTGAGCCCGCTCTTTCCCGGCCAATACGCTGCGCCGCCCACCAACACAGAGTGGGGCGGGCAGTGGGGCGCCTACTCAAACGTCTGCGCCGATCTGGTGCTGATGACGCACCGCTACTACAGTCCCACCACCGGCCGGTTCATCACCCGCGACCCCATCGGCTACGAAGGCGGCCTCAACGAGTACGCCTACACGCGAAATAACCCGATCATGCGCGGGGATCCGAGTGGGTTGGATTTGGTCCTTCTAGCACAAGCTGTTGAGGCCGCTACGCATGTCGGCACTGCAGCAACGGCTGTAGAAACGGCTACTGCGGCTACGGAAGCAGCGACTGTTGTAACCGCAGGAGGCGCAACTACCGCAGGCGTAGGCCTTGCCACAGGGTCAACTCTTGCAGAAACAGCTGTCGCTGCGTTGCCAACCATCGTTGTCGTAGTTCCTACGCTGTTGCTTGAGGACCATGTCAACCGCATGACAGCAGAGAATTGGCGTTTGGCAAAGAGAGGGCTACCGAAACCCACTCCTGCACAGTGGGAAGATCTGCAAAAGCAGTTAAGGAGCCAACGGATTAAGGACGGACACGAGGCGGAGACAATATTTCGCGCGTGGCTGGAAAGTGTGGGCTATAGGCTTAGAAGGAAGGTGGGTGGAAATACTGGTGGCCCAGATGCCGAGGGTTTAGATGAGTACGACTGGCAGTTCATCGAACTCAAGGCCGACACGCCGTCAGGGATGAGGTCCGCGGGCGTTCAGATTCGTAATAGGTACAGAACTGGTTACACTGGAAGGTGTAAGCGGATACTTTGGACAAAATTGTCCGACGGAACGTTTACTTTTAGAGACGGTGGGACTTGGATTAGCGGAGAATTTCAGAGGTGATCACAGCGTGGACAACAAGGAACAACTCATCACAGCGTGCCGTCTCGTTCGGAATGGTATGTTGTTGGAAGCTATTGCACTGTTCGAATCCTTTGGCAAAGATAGCACTAGCGTTAACGTATGGAACAGCTACGGGCACGCGTTGTTGGAGATCGAAGCGTATG
>CAIXIX010000579.1 GCA_903919615.1 uncultured Chthonomonas sp. | reverse complement strand
TGCACTTCGTGCCTGTCCGATATCAGACAGCTCTCGCCAAGAGCGGTACGAATGGACCTAAGGCATTGGCGGAGATGACCGCTAGTATCGATAGCCTCGCAGTTAGACCAAAAGAGGTTCGTCAGCGTTTCGCGAGCCACAGGTCCATATGGCTCGTTGCGGAGCAAAGGAGGAACGATGAGTGACGCCAGAACGGCCCAAGTCTCTTTGGAACGCAGCCGAATCTGTCTCTCACCAGCTGACGCCGTCGGTACTCCAAGTAAGTTTATATTGCAGATCTCCACCTCTCCGGTATACCCACAAGTTCAATAAATAATCACGATTAATGTAAAAATCCCTATTTTCGTCACGATCTGGTCACGATACTAATGCAACAATTGGTTGAGAACACACAGTTTTTATTCACATTGGCACTCGATCCGAGTGCGTGGGCGCGCGATTTAAGCGTCCCATTTCCGCCAAAACACCGGGATTTCACAGACCAGCCGAGTTGGGACGTTTAAGTTATACGATGTGGTGCTTCAAGGAATCAAGCTGGGTGCCGACCCGGAACACTCAAAGCAACCACACATTGGCAGTGATTGTGTTAACTCCGTGATTTTCATTAAGGAGGGCAACATGCTTGCCCTCTGGGCAGGCTCTTAAATGTCCTCCGACGGTGATGCGCCATCGAGGAGGGTCGACTTGCATGCGCATTGATATCCGAACATGGCTCGGGATCGGTCGGCAGATAATGGACTAAATGGCCCGTGCAGGCCCGCAGGGAACCGTACCATTACGGATCATCTTGATGCCATTGAAACGATTAGTAAAACAAAATGCATCGGGTTACTAACCCTCGGCTATAGCTGATGATCGGCATAAACCCGAAACATCACTGGGTTGGAGCGGAGCGAGCTAAGTATTACAGAGGTCAGCCCATAGTGCGTTTCGGAGGACATGGAAGGGAGCAGGACGGTGGTTTCAGTTTTCGCCCGGAATACATCGGAATGCTGCCAGTAGCAGAAACGCTCTTTGACACACGCCAGTGAGCGACAAGGAATCACAATGAGAACAAGGAACATATCAATTTTCGGTCACAATCACGGCTGGCTGATGGCTAGTCTGGTCGTTACGGCCGTGATCATCCCGGTAACTTCTCGCGCGGATGGGCCCGATTGGCCGCTCACGAAAGGCCAATCAGCGATCTGCGGTAAGGTCGTTTCCTTTAACGCCTCAAGCAAGCAAGTAGTTGTTGATGTCAAATTTCAGCTTGTTTCAGATTCCCATCGACCAGGCTATGGATGGTGGAACGAAAAAGGCCCCTACATTGGAAAGAAGCTGACAATCGATCTGTCCCATACCTCACCTAAAGGAACCGTTGGTGTGAAGGATTCGCACGGCATTACGGATACGATTCGCCTTGGAACGGGTAAATGGGTCAATCCAGCCGCTGGTTCTTTCTTCACCGTGTACTTCTCAACTCCCAAGGGCAAAGAGACGATCACGGCTACTGCATCGACGGCGGATGCGCCGTAAGTTAGCACCATTGGCAATCATGTCGGCTCGAACAGCTCAATTTGTTCATGAGGTAACAAAATGCAACGATACATTCAGCCTAATTGGCGCACGTCAGCGGTGTTTGTAAGCCGTCTATCACGGATCACACCACGGGCGGTGAAGATACGGACGACGGCCGTATCTACCGGAGTTGTACTTTTCACCCTCGGTGCTCTCAGTTCATTTCCGGTTCGGGCGCAGAAACAGTCGGCAATCTCACCCGCTGCTGCAGAGAGCACGGTTCTAACCATCATTGGCAAAAACGCCGCCGCCATCATAAAGGCATTTGGCAAACCGATAACCGATGAGGCAGACGGGTCGTTTCGATCCTTGGGTTATAAACGGTCAGGGTTTAAGAAGTTCGAATTTAAGGTTCGCGATCCGCATGCGTTGATGGAGGAGCAAAGAAGGAAGCCGGAAACTGCGTTTCTGGATGCTGAAGGGCGCGGTCCAATAAGCGACGCGGAAGGATTCAAGATACTTGGATTATCGCAATCGCAATGGACGACAGTAAAATCAGATCGTCCTGATCGGCACAAGTACAAATTCAAGTCTTACGAGTTGTCGTTTCACACAAAGACCAGAGGCACCACTGGCGCTACAACTCTGATTGTACTGTTTAAGAACTGAATTAGGTGCTCGACATGCATCGGCATAAGGCAGGGACAATGCGCACGAGTTCTCGTTTAAGTTGGTTAGGGCACGGAATTGCATCATCTCTGTTGCTGGCATGCATGCTAATGACAGGTAGGGCTCAGTCCAATGGACAGGAATCTCGCTCTTTAGAGAAACGAGCTTATCTCGTCGTTCCTGTGATGTTTGCGGATACGCAGTCGATACCGCTAAAGCCGACCGCCGACTACTTGAACCTTATTACCGACCCTCAGTTCGGTGCTGATCTCTATTATCGTGTTGCATCCAATAACCGACTATCGCTTGAAGGTTCTCGAGGTGCAGAACCGATAATCCTGCCAAAACGAGCGGCAGATTATATCAGTAAGGGCGCTGCCTGGGAGATCACCGGTCCCGGTTGGTACAGCCATCAGCGGCTCATAGACGATATCGGACCGATCCTAGAGCAACGATACGATCTCCACAAGTTCTACGGTGTGGCTGTTTTCCCAAATGTGTCCGACAAGATTGGCCACGGTTCTGCCTATCGCACAGTCTACCGAATTAAAGGGGATGAAAAAGCCTCGTCCCTGCCCGTGATCTTTGTCAATCCTGGGCCAGTTTCGCTGGCGTCGATGGTTCATGAAGTGGGTCATCACCTGGATATCGGCCACGTTACCGTACAGAGTGAGGCGGTGAAATATGACCTTAGCGGGATGTCTCTTGTGGGCGCTTTTCTCCCACGGCTGAACAATGTATCGTGCGACCACATCATGTGGCATAAAGAGCTATTGGGGTGGACAACTCCAGAGGATGTCCGAACGGTGGATGCACCCCTGGATGAAGTTGTTCGTATCTTTCCGCGCAGCGGAGACCGCAAGGGCTTGCGGATGCTGAAGCTTCCGCTCGAAGCCTATGGTCAGTACCTCACGCTTGAGGCCGTTTTGCCTGCAGGCATCGATCGGATTGCTGGCGTCCCGGGCTTTGGTGTCCTGGCGCATAAGGTTAACCAGTTGCGCATGCGTAGGGCAAACCTGGGGCTCTTCCCGGAACCCTACCTGCCTGAGGCGCAAGTATCGGCGCGCGGCACCATCATATACAGTGAGGGCGACGAATGGAAATCGAACGATGCTTCGCAGGCGACCTTCCGGGTGGTGAAGGTTACCGACGCATGGTGCGACCTTCTTGTGACCCTGAAAAAAGTGATCCCACACGTCGCGAATAACCAGATGCGAAATAGGGTTGAACTGACAACCTGCCATCTGGTAGAGCATGGCGGCAAAGTGATGTTCATGGGTCTAAAGCCTTTCGGCGATATGTGGGGTGGCGAAGCCCAGGTTTTTGGCTATGGCGACCTGGATGATGGGGTGGATATCGAGTTACCTTCCACAGAGTCAGGTGAACGCGAAGTGCTTCTAGGCTACACAATCGCGCCGGACTATGGGATCGTTGAAGTCCAGATGAATGACGATCCATCGGTCCGACTGGACGAATGGGGACCGGAGATCGCGATATCTGGACAGAAGTCATTGGGAAGACACACGATCCATAAGGGGATCAATATCATACATGTTCGGCTTGTAGGGAAAAACCACAAGTGGGGCGGCGAGCATCTATGCTACGGTTTTGACTGCATTTCATTGCGACAGTAAAGGAAAGAAGCTCTGTTGATGGTCCCACTTTCGAAAAGCCTTGTAGTTATGCGTCCGCGCGGTCATGCTGCTGCTCGATGGTTGTACGCGGTTCTGCTTCTCCTACTGTTGGTTAAGCCAGCATCGGGGCAGGCTTATGATGTTTACCCCGCGGATCCAGCGGTCCAGCGTTTGATTCCATTGCTCAAGGCGCCGACCTATTATCAGACGGTGCTGAATATTATGAACTGGGTGAACAAAAACATTAAGGTAATCACAGTTGGCAGTGCCGGCGGTAATACAGCGCAGATTTTTGCCCGCGGCGGCGGCCACTGCGAATCTCGAAACAGCGCTTGTATCGCACTGATGCGGGCCTGCGGCATTCCAGCGCGGCTTGTACGCGGTAATGCCTTTATCCTCAAGAACGACGATATCTCGTGGCACACAATCACAGAGTACTACCTGCCGAATGTTGGCTGGGTTACCTGGGATTACGGTGCGCCGCCACTGACCGCGCCGCTCGCCTTTGTGG
>CAIXIX010000578.1 GCA_903919615.1 uncultured Chthonomonas sp. | reverse complement strand
CTGTAAATATGTCCGTCACGACCACGCCGCAATCTTCCGTGAATCACCTACTCGCCATTTTTCTTCCACGTGGATAGGATGCATCCGCTGCCGGCTGGGGATTCGAACTTTGTTGGTCGCGGGCCGCCGGGCGGGGCGAAGCAGGTTGTAACGCTATCGCCATCCCACCGCATAATGCCATGCTGGAGCTTGCTCGAGCCATCTGGCTGCTTCATGATGTACTCGACCTCAATCGGATCTGAAGTTGCGTGGATCGATATGTCCGCATCGATCATGATCTGCCCCATCATCGATACCGTGACATGCGTACCACTGCCCATGCGGCGACATCCTTTCAGGAACTGCTTTGGTAAGGCTTTGCCGTCGATGACGATCTGCCCCGGGCTCCAGTCGCCTTCTAGGCGGAGGTGCTCCGGTGTAATCGGAATTTCCGTGATATCCGCTACGGGAATGGTTCCTTCTATCGCTTTTGTCCCACTGGGCTGGCCGCCCGTAACTCCGGCTGGTCGATTAGGGTTCACGCGCCGCAGCGTCTCCAGGGCATGCATGGAACGTGGTGCGGTTGCGAACTGAGTCGGCCTGCTCGCTCCCGCGAGCCCGAGGCAGATCGTTAGCGTATCATCTTCCAGTCGGTAAATCCCGTACGACCATTCGCCAGAATGGGGACCCTCGACGAATTCAATATCGATTTGAGGGGGCTCATTTTCAACATCGATAAGAAATCTGCCGTCGTAGATCGCCATCGGATCTTCGGTGCGAAACTTATCGCCATCGATTAGTATTCTTGAGCTGGCATACATTGCAGGCGCCAACAGTGTCCCTTCAACTTGCAGGGTCTCAAAGCTCCATTCGCCCTCAAGATTGCGAAGCTGATCGACGTGCTGTGCCAGTTTTGGCCAGCTAGCGAAACCGGTGCTGCGGGCGATTACTGACTGTGCGTCTGCAAGCCGGAAATCTGCGGCGAAGATGCGCTCAGCATCCATCGCCTCTGCCGCGGGTAGGTGCTGTTTGAAGATGTTGGCGGCGTTGGGGTCTTGATCCTGAAGCTGTTTCAGGAGTAATTTTGCCTGGGTGCGGAGATGCTCCAGGTTCGGCCTGCTGTGAAGAGTCTTGTCCATGTGATCCTCCATGCGAAATGTCCTGCGATCCGCAAGCAGGTGCGCACGAAGACCGTGGCAGGGTGAAGGCATAAAATTCAGCTGGGTTAAACCCTTCCCGCGGATCCGGTGGCGCGCTTGGAGCCGGATCTATTATAACATTTGGGAGTCCACGTTATGCAGGAATTCCCCGTCCGGAGGGCGATTGCCACCTCTTTCACGGCATGCAACCAGCGACCAAGTGCTCTATCTCCCCACCCTTGTCCCCGGGCCTTTGGCCCAAACCGTGACTAGGGCTTTTGCCGAACCTGTGAGGCCAGTTAACTTAATGTGTGAGGTGCGCTTGGGAAGCACAGACGTGCCATGTATCTCCAGATCGGCAATCTTGTTGCGATTTGCATCTGCGATCCAGGCTTTGCCTTCGTTTACGATGACAAACTGCCCTCTCATAAGCGGATTACCGGTATGAAGAACAATTCCGTCCGGTAGCATAATCTCGAGGCTGCCAAGATCGGTCTGCGCGTGGATCGCCAGTTGAAGACCTTGTGCTGAGTACGAGTTATCGATGGAGATGGTGGTCGTATCCGCAGCGCCTGCGGCTACTGTCTGCCGGATTTCACGGATCGGGAAGAGAGTAAACGTAGTGGGTCCACGCTGCTCAAGATGGAACTTGAGGCTCATGTCCTGCAGGCGGCTCTTTACAGCCGGTGTAAAGACGTTTGCCGCCCTTGCATCTTCCCACATGCGAAACTGCTTGAAGATGGCAGCCTTTTCGCCGCTCTTCTCTACCCCCTCCTCGCTCAGGCCAAGCATGTAGGTGGCATGCCATCCAATGGACTTTGCTTCCAGGTTCTCCGCGTCAAATACGGACCAATCGCTGTTATAGCTTTGGATGCCGAAAGTGCCGGGATAGTAGCTGTTGCCGTAGCCGTTGAGGATGTCTTTGCCCTCGATGCCCCATTCATTGGAAACCGGGTCGAAGTTCTGCCTGCCGCCTCCCACATTGCCTACGCTTTCGTACTCCCAGCCGCCCGGAAAAGTTGCGGATGCCATCACGCGCAGATATTTGCCTCCGCTGAGTTTCTTGTAGGTATCGAACAGTCGCCTAAAGAAAACGCGGACCGCATAGTACCCCTGGTTCTGGTAGAGCGTGCTCTCCAGTCCGTCGAAATCGATGTACTGCATGCCGCCATCATTCAGCAGGTTTGCGTAGTAGTCGGCATAGTCCAACATCAGCTTCATGTCCGGCACAAATCCGTGGTAGCAGTTCATCTGCAGCTTGACGAGTTCATCGCCGGCGGCATGCGCCGAAGCCTGAGTGCCATACTGGCCGCGCTTCACACCCGTTAGAATGAAGGGTGCAGCGGCGGTGATGCCTTTGTAGGTTAGCAGTTCGGCGCCAATCCGCAGCACATTTCCTTCCGGTCCGCCATGCCATGTCCCAGGCTCTGCCAGCAGCGACGGGTCGGTTACAGTAATGGCTGTGTCGGCAGCTGAGATGTTGGTGGCTATATGTGTGCGCATTACCGACTGCAGATGCGGGTTTGGCGTGGGGTGAACATCACTGCTGTGCGGTTGAATGAACATACAAAGGGTATGGAGGCCGTAGAGGATCCCGTGCTTGTTGGTCTCGTCTGTGTAGTCTTTGATCGAGGTAGTACGGCCGCCAGTGAAACCGATTTTCTTGCCTGCCCATCGATCTGCCGGATTAGGATAGTACTCGCCGAGTGACTCATCCTGAACTGCCTTTAACCCCAGGGCATCGGCGTATTCGATCAGGCGATCATGCGGTCCGTACCATGCCATGTCCGGTTTCTCGGAGCGCGGGTCACGAATCCAGATTCCGTCGCGCGTGATATGAGGCAAGCCTTCCGCCACGATGATGCTCTCGATGACAGCAAGCCCTTGAGTATCTGGGCACGCGTAGAGTGCAACGGCAGAACCGATATAATCGGCTTCAACACTGTCTGTAGTCTGGTGTCTCGGAGTGGAATCCGGAAAGTCGGGAAGAAGTGAGAACAGAAAGGTGTAGGGTTTGCGGCGGTCTCTCGAGTGGTAGGTTATCGACGAGCCGAATTCTGGCTCAACTTTTGCCGCACTCCCAACAACAAACTGAAAGTACTCCTCAGGGTGCGAGAAGAAGGCCACATCGTTTTTGCCATCACCGCCAACCCCGAGCCGCTGTCCTTCCTTGTAGAGAGTAGGCGCCGGATGGTTCACGGGGTCCAGCGCGTGGATGTAGTATCCCATCTGGAAGAAGTCGCTCTCGGCAGGCGGTCCACCTATCGTATTGTCGTTCAGCCCAACCATGCCGATGGCCCAACCGGGGCTGCGAACAACGCCGATCAGATCGCCGATTCTGCCCGATATTGTTGTATGGATCGGTCCCCACACGACGCAGTCGACACCATCGCGAGCTGTAAGAGATTTCAACTGAAAGCGGATATGGTTTCTCTTCTCGATAGCTGTTACCAGAGCCGAAACTCCGCCTGGGTACGTTAACGTGATCTGATACTCACTGCCTTGCCGTCTAAACGTGGCGCTATTTGGCGCGGTTATTGCACTCTCTTTTTGCAGGCACAGTAAAGGTGACGGTTGAGACCCCGGGCTATACTCGCTACCCATACCGTGAGCTACCAGCGATGTGATCGCGCCGCTCGCATCGATGCGAACCGATACATAGGAGGTTTTGAGTGTGATGAATGCTGGCTTAGACGTGGGATTTTCTGCTGCAAACACCTTACTGGAAGCGAGTGGCAAGCTGATGCAGCATATGAAACACAGCCGAACGATTGTGGCAGCAAACTGGACTAAAGATTTATTGTGCATAGGTTCTCCCTGCATCTAACTTTCTCCGGGACTCGCAAATCCCCTGCCATTTCAACAATATTCATCGGCAAGTTCATAGATTGGAATGACAGTGAAATGGCCAGAGATAGAGTAAAACACATCCCATGAAATACCAAGCAGTTCTTTTCGACCTCGACGGCACTCTTTACGATAACGATGCAGTTATAGAAGCGGCAGCGCTTGAGATGCTGCATCAGCTTCTGTCTCCTCAGGAGCTCTTACAGTCGATTGGGGCAGTAGTTGAACACTATCGTGGCGGCGATACGCTGGACAAGGATGGTCTTGCCACGGTTATCACTCGCTTTGCCCCGGATCTCGACCCGAACCTGTTACATGAGTGCGCGGAGCTTTGTAATCAGCAACTGGATAGATACAGGATCACTCCGGATGCCGAGGTCGTTCTCAGTACGTTAGAAGAGCGAAAAATTCCTTACGGGATCGTTACAAATTCGGAAGCCGTGCAGCAGGTAAAGACGGAGCTTATGGGTCTGGAACGCCGCGCCGGATGCGTTCTTGTCTCCGGAGTTTTTGGCGCAGATAAGCCCGACCCCAGCATCTTTCTCGAAGCGGCTCGGCGACTGGGCGTTGATCCCGCGCAAATATTGATGGTTGGCGACTGCCCATATTCTGATATTACCGGTGCACATGCCGCCGGTATGCATGCCGCATTCATAAACACTACGTGGGAATGGCCGGAGGAACTAAAATCCTCGCCCCCAGAATACATGTTGGACCGCTTAACGGATCTACTGGCGATCCTGGGATAGGGTTTTAGCCACTAAAAGACACAGAAAGCATAACAATACCTGTGTTGGGTTTGCCCTCCGCCCTGCTTTTGCGCCTTTTTGTGGCTAAAATCTGTATCATCTCGCGCCTCTGCGTGAAATTCTCCTTTACGAGCGCTGGGCGAATGCTAGCAGTTAGCTTTCGCAGGAATACGTGTGCTTATCCACGAATACCAAGGCTGTTCCAGCCGCGCGCTTAACGAACTCGGCTGTCAGAAATCTATGCATTTCCAGGAGTCAGGTGATGAGTCGCAAGATAACTGCTGAGGATTTTCTGCAGATCAAGATGGTGAGCGATCCGCGTATATCGCCAGATGCCGGCGCGATCGCATACGTGGTGCGCCGAATTGATGCAGAGAAGACCCGCAATAAGTACCTCTCCGGGATCTGGGTCCACGATCTGGAGACGGGGACCTCGCTACAGTTCACCGGCTTCGACAGCTCGGACAGCAGCCCGCGGTGGTCGCCCAATGGCAGCACGATCGCTTTCCTTTCCGATCGTAACAAGCCTCTCTCCCAGATCATGGTGGTTCCTGCAGATGGCGGTGAAGCAAGAACCCTGACACATAACGAAGTTGAGGGCTCGATATCTTCCATAAAATGGTCTCCGGATGGATCCAGGATCTCATTCCTTTTCCGGGCCACTCCTGAGCCGTTTACGAAGGCTGCAATAGAGGAGCGCAAGTCGAAAGAGCTGCCTGCGCCGGTTCGAGTGCACAAAGCGCTCAACTATCGGTACGATGGCGCGGGATACGCGGATGGCTCCTTCTTACAGATAGGAGTTGTAGATGTTGCGACTGGCGACATCACGATCCTAACCTCCGGTGATTACCATTGTGACGATCCGGTGTGGTCTCCAGATAGCACAACCCTGGCGTTTGTATCCGATCGCAACGACGACTCCGATATCGAACACGGTCGATCTGGAATATGGCTTGTACCTGCAACTGGCGGTGAGCTCACGGAGGTCCCGGCGCCAAAGGGATATAAGGGGTCGCTGTCGTGGTCTCCCGATGGCGCTTACTTCGCATATGCAGGCAACCCGGATCTGGATGACCCGTGGGGAACTAACAACACGCGGCTATTTGTGCTGCCATCCATGGGCGGCGCCGAAGCGCGGGATCTCACCGGCCATACAGATCGTTCTGTTGGGTACCTGACACTTGGAGACGTTCACGATGCTGGGGTTGGCGACGACATCCAATGGTCTGCCGATAGTTCCAAGCTCTACTTCCCCGTTGGCACGTTCGGCGACCAGATTGTTTGCAGTGTGCCGCTTGAGGGCGGCGACGTTACCGTGCTGACGCCTCGAACGGCCGAGGCGGGGGGCTTTAACCTGCATGCCGCAAGCGGCAAGATGGCAGTAGCCATCGCGCGGCCAACGCGGGCTCAGGAGCTGGGAATCTTAACCTCGGACGGCTCGATAGAGATATTGAGCAAGCACAACGATGCCTGGCACGCGGAGGTAGATCTGCCGGAGCCCGAACCGGTATCTCCGGCCAACGGCGATGGTGGAACGGTGCCGGGCTGGCTGTTGAAACCCTCCGACTTCGATCCTTCCCAGAGATATCCGTTTGTGCTCTACATTCACGGCGGACCGCACGGTCAGTATGGCAACACGCTCTTTCATGAGCTGCAGTGGCTTGCTTCTGAGGGATATGTTGTCCTCTACACCAACCCGCGCGGCAGCAAAGGGTATGGCGAGGCGCACACAAAGGCGATCTGGGGCGACTGGGGTGGGCCAGATTACAAGGACTTGATGGCGGCGACAGACTGGGCGGTTGCACAAGGTTACGTGGATGAAGCGCGAACCGCCGTAATGGGTGGATCGTATGGCGGCTATATGACGGCTCTGATCGTTGGCAGAACGGGCAGATTTCAGTGTGCCATTGCAGACCGGCTGGTGTCGAACCGGCACAGCATGAGCGGTACCACCGATTTCGCATGGCGGCATGAGCTCTACTTCAAGGGCAACTCCTGGGACAATCCCGAGCCACTGTGGAACTGCTCACCGCTTTCGTACGCTGCCGGCGTTACAACTCCCCTGCTGCTGATCCACAGCGATGGCGACCTGCGATGCCCAATAGGACAGGCGGAAGAGATGTTCGCTGCGCTGCGACTGCAGCGCAAAGTGGTCGAGTTTGTGAGGTATCCTGCGGAGACGTCTCACGGAATGAGCAGAAATGGACCTCCGCTGCTGCGCCTCGACAGGCTTAACCGAAACCTCGAGTGGCTACAGAGATGGCTTGGATAGAACGATGATCACCCGAATTCAAATAGAGGAGTTAACATGATGTTTAACGAGTTTGGTTTGATAATGGTAGTCGTATCCGATATGGCGAAATCCGTCGCCTTCTATCGGGATGTACTCGGGCTCACCTTGCAGTTCGATAGTCCCGATTGGAGCCAGTTCCAGGTTGGGCATGTTCAGCTTGGGCTGCATCTGGAGGGCCCGGGGCTGCCTGTAAACTCAGCATCGGGAATCAACTTCGGGTTCTACGTGAAGTCTGTTGAAGAGGCGCTCGAAGCCTTGAAGGCGAAGGGTGCATCACCAGCCCGCATTTCCGAAGAGGAATTCGGGACACTTGCAATCATTGCAGATCCGGACGGCTACGGGATACAGATCTGTCAGCTCAAGTACGGGCATTAGTCGGTGGTATAGCGTATCGGCCTGAAACAGTGTTTCAGGAGGAGGACCTGTAAGAAGGGGAAGCTGCAGTGCCGGAGTCGCAAACGTTCCGAATTCTTAAGGCGAATCGTGACGAGTATTTAATCGTGGTGGATGAGGGGCAGGATTTTGATGCCCTCTATGCCGAGTGGTGCAGATTGGATGATGCATTCTGCGAAGGCAAAATCCCGGAGAGCAAGTGGCAGGACGTAACCACCTTCCTGCGCAAGCGGAAGGTGGTTGTGATTGAACCCCTGGACGTACAGGCCCTGGTGGATTATTACGATGGGTAGGCGATAGTGCCTGTTTGGAGTATTTCGGGCCAAAATCGGCTTGCGAAATGGAAGCGGGCACAGCAAGCAGCGCACCTACGTTGGCTACTGATTGTCAGCTCTTCAGTATCTCCTCAATGGCTTCGAGTTCATCGGTGGCAAAGGTGATCTTGTCAGCTGCTTTTACGTTCTCAGTGATCTGTTGTGGGCGGCTTGCGCCGATCAGGGCGGAGGTTACCCGACTGTCTCTGAGGGTCCATGAGAGGGCCATCTGGGCGAGTGATTGGCCGCGATCGGATGCGATTGTATTCAACTTCTTAATCTTTTCGATCAGCTCGGGCTTTACGGCCTCCTCGCGCAGGAAGCCTCTTTCCTGTCGCACACGAGAATCTTCCGGAATGCCATTGAGATACTTTGCAGTCAGCAGCCCTTGCGCTAACGGGCAGAACGCAATGACGCCCATGCCGGTTTCCTCTGTCGCGGGGAGCAGATCCGCTTCAACCCATCGGTTCAGCATCGAGTAGCTTGGCTGGTGAATAATCGGCTTGATAAATCCGTTCGCTCGGCAAGTAGCCTCGACCCTTCGCGTCAGTTCGCCAGAATACGAAGAGATGCCAGCATAGATCGCCTTCCCCTGTCGAACTGCGGTATCCAGCGCACCAAGAGTCTCTTCAAGAGGCGTATTAGGATCGGGTCGGTGCGAGTAGAAGATATCTACATAGTCGAGCTGAAGCCGTTTAAGCGACTGATCCAGCGACGAGAGAAGGTATTTTCGGCTGCCCCACTCTCCATATGGACCTGGCCACATGTAGTAGCCCGCTTTGGTCGATATTATCAGCTCATCCCGGTAGCCGCCGAACTCCTCGTTCAGGATGCGGCCCACTCTGCTTTCTGCCGCACCCGCTGCCGGCCCGTAGTTGTTCGCGAGATCGAAGTGCGTAATCCCATTGTCGAATGAGGCAAACAGCATCGCCTTCGCATTTGCGTGGAGCGTTGTTTCATCTGTGTGATGCGCGGCATCGGTGCCAGGATCGCCAAAATTATGCCAGCACCCCATCGAGATCAGGGGCAGCTTTAGGCCCGAACGTCCGCAGCGGCGGAACCAACCGGTCGGGTTTGTGTAACGAGACTCACAAGGAGTGTAGGTGTCTTCAACGGTCATAAGTCTATTCCTGCCTTCGTCGAACAGTATCGGTTTCAAGTCAATGTCTTTCGCATCCGGTTCCACCGGTGTGTCTCCATGAACCCTGCGGGAGCGTAAACCCGCTTAGCGATGTCGTCACCGGTCCACATAAACCAGGCGCGGCTGCAGCCCTCGTTTTGCATATGTCTGAGCATCGCGCTTAGCAGTACACCTCCGATGCCCTGACCCTGCTCCGACGCTGCGACGCCAAAAGGCCCGAAGCGTTCGCATTCCCTGTGAGCAAAGCCCACAATTCGGCCTCGTTTTATGGCAATCAGTAGGTCCTCAGGAGATCGATAGCCCGTTGCAATATGGCTAAGAGCGGCAGAAACTGTTTGCGCCCAGTCCTCGGAGAAATTATCTCTGATGAACTGCAGCAATTCACATGCCGTCGCTGGTGCGACAAGCTCCAGTCCCAGGCTAGCATACTTGATGAGGCCCTCTCTCCGATCTATGATCCATGCGCTCTCGCTGTAATCTCCGCCAAGGCGTACTTCCATGGCGAGCGGCCGCGAGGTGGATTGATAGCCGCGGCGCTCCAGAAAGCGGATGGCATTCGCTCCAGCCTGCTCATCTACTCCGGGCGCCCAATAGTGTGGAGAATATCCTCCAACATAGAGCTGTTTAACCCCTCGAACGCGGAGTTCCTGCTCAATTCGATCGAAGAGCAGGCTAGCAATGCCACGATGGCGATGCGATGGTGAGGTCGCAAACAGTTGGATCCATCCGCACTGCACATCGGCAGTGGCGCGCGGGTCTTCCGGTTTTCGCATCACGGCATGAACAAACCCGATGCATTCCCCTTGGTCATCCGTTGCTGTGAGTGCAAGGAAGGAATCGAAGTTAGGATCGAGCGTCGTTCTTGCGGCGAAGGTCCAGGGGGTGATCCCGAGATCGGGAATAGACGAGCGCAGAAGTGCGACAACTGCTTCAAGACTCAGGTTGGAAATAGGATTGATACTGTAAGTTAGCGTCATGCTGAAGCTGAGGAGAAAAGGCAGTGTCGCATGCAGCATGGATTCGCTGCATGCGACGCTGTAAATCTGAGAGTGAACAGCACCTTAGTCCGAGCTGATTGAGCTTCCTGCTCGTTTGGTGCCCTGGTTGAGGTTCGAACCGAGCGCCGTTTCCGCTGTATTGACGAACGTGTCCTTATCTCGGATGATCGCTTGAGGCGGTAGCGTTGGAGAGAGAGTAGTGACGCCCGGCATGCGCTTTACTGCGGTACCGATCGCCATAAACTCAATGATGCCGCCGCCAAGCTGATACACGTTGGTTTTAATACCAACCACATCATCCGCGCCGCAAGCGGTGGCATCCTCAGCAATCTTAGCGATGGCGTGCTCCCTGGCTTCATATATAAGCGAGGTGAGCTCGCTTATTTCGCCACGTCCCAGTGACTTGAATGCAGCCGTGATTCCGCCGACGAGTCCAAGAGAGTAAACAGACACACCCAGTACGAGCTGTATCGGCATGTAGCCCATGTTAATCATGTTCCACATCTCTTCGTTTGTCAGATCGCTCGTGATCGGCGTTTGTGAGTACTGTGGTGGAAGCGCCGGGTGATGGGAAGCTGTCCCTATCATTACCATCTCCTGCATGCCGCGGAATGGGATGATAGAGGTCTGTATGCCGACGACAGCGTTTCCACCTGCGGTTCTCGCTTCGTTTCGAATGCGCTCTAGAGCGAGATGCCGCGTTGTATTAAACACTTCTGAGTACTGATGTATCTCTCCGCGCTGAAGGCTTTTGAGGGCGCCGCCGATGCCTCCACCGACACCGATCGAGTAGGCGACATTTCCAAATACAAATCGCACCGGCCTGAACCCGGCATCCATCTGACAGTAGAGCTCCTGCCCATCCGCTGAGCTGGAGAAGGCCAGTTGATCGGTATTGGCGCCTTCCTGATGGATGCACGAACCGACAGATAGGAACTCGACGTTGCCGCCATGCATGACGAGTTCGTTAGTTACACCTGAGATGCCAATGCCCCCGTGCCTGCGCGCCTCGGCAACCATACGGTTGTAGGAGTTGAGTCGTCCTTCGTGAATTACACTCGTAATCTGTGTAACTTCTCCACCAGCAAGCGTCTTTAAACCAGATCCCAGACTGCCGATTACGCCGACCGAGAACACGCTATTGCCAATGACGAGATCGCCAGCCTGCAAACCCTTCTGGTGCAGGCAATACATCTCGTTTCCAGAAAGCCCCGTCATAACTGCCATTGAAATATATCCTCCTGAGGAAGACTACCGTAATCCGTCGTGTCCCGTTTCACCGTCCGGAGTGGTAAGAGAGGGGAACTAATGAATAGTTCAACATGGCTCGACTGGTTCCCTTCAGTCACAACGTGATAGGCAACTTGATGCGGCTGGTACAATACGGAAGCTATGAGATTAGGCATCAAGCGACTACCTATATTATTTCTAATAGCAGGCTCTTTTTGCGCTGCGCGCCTTTCCGCGTTGCAAGTGCAATTTGGCCTCGCAAGGCTTAAGGCCGAACATCCCACGAAGCTGCGAGTATGGGGGGCAGCGCCGCAATCGTATCAGATGGAGGCGCCGGATGGCGCGGAAGAGGTGCGCTACACCTCGCGTTCGTTGAGACTCAGAGCCTGGCTCATGCGCCCCCGAAGCCGAGGCAATCATCCGGCGGTTCTGTATGCACATCACGGTTTCGCGTTATCACAGAGGGATTTAGACGATGCGCGTGCTTTCTGCGACGCCGGGTTCGTAACGCTTCTGCCGGCCTGGCGTGGTGAGAACGGCAACCCTGGACAGTTTGAACGGTACTTCGGCGAGGTTGACGACGCCTGCGCCGCTCTGACCTACCTTTCGCACCTCGATGGGGTCGATAGCCATCGCCTTTATGCCGCAGGAGACACGATGGGTGGCACTACCGTGTTGCTATTGGCGGAGAGCGGAGTTCCGCTTCGCATGGCCGCATCCTGCAGCGCATTTCCAGATATTAACGAAGCCATCGCAACAGGTTTGAAACCTCAGTATCGGTTATTTCCGTACGATTGGAATGCCGCGATTGAGAACGACCTGAGGTCGCCCGGGCTGCATGTTGCGGACCTGGTCTGCCCGGTTGTGATGTACAACAGCGATTCGGATCCTCTGTATCAGAGGCAGACAAAGAGACTGCCCGAAGTGGCTGCCAGGTATGGTCGTGTTGTCTCTTGGGTCGAGATTCCACACACAACCCAGACCAGTGTTGTCAAGCCTGCGATTGAGAGCATGGTGATTGAGTTTGAGCATGATATGAATCGTTCGGCCGAATCGCACAAACGTTAAAAAGGCGACGTCGCCTTTTGAGGTATAATCATTCGATTCGACGGGAGGCAGAGAACAGATGGTGAGCTGTTGAGCCAGGACAAAAGCCCCAGGGTTAGTTTGATCAACCTTGGATGTGCGAAGAATGAGGTCGACAGTGAAGAGATGCTCGGGCTTCTCGGCAAAGAGGGCTACAGCGTTGAGTCTCGGCAGGGACCTCAGGCTATCTCCGCTGGCGCCGATGTTGTCGTAATTAACACGTGTGGCTTTATCGATGCGGCGCGCGAGGAATCGATCAGTACGATTCGCGAAGCGCTCCGAAGGAAGCAGCGCGGAGAATTTAAGCGGGTCGTGGTTACAGGCTGCCTTGTTCAGAGGTCTGCAGCCGCCCTGGCAGCTGAATTGCCTGATGTTGACGCCTTTCTTGGCACAGGTCAGATGGCGAGCATTTCAGATGTCGTAGGCAAGTCGCTTATTAGAACAAACCAGTTGGTCCAGGTGCCAGAGCGCCCACATCACCGATGGGTAAATACTCCCACCCGCGTGAGAATTGGCGCGCCATGGACGGCTTATCTTAAGATTTCTGAAGGCTGTGATCATAGCTGCACCTTCTGTGCGATACCATCGTTTCGCGGTAAGCACGTAAGTAAGCCGATGGAGGCGATTCTTGCTGAAGCGAGCGATCTGGCGGCGCGTGGTGTTCGCGAACTGAATCTGATTGCGCAGGACTCGACGCAGTACGGTTACGATCTGTATGGAAGCATGCGTCTTCCAGAACTACTGCGAGAACTCTCGGCAATCGACGATATTCATTGGATTCGTCTGTTTTACTGTTACCCGTCGCGGGTAAATCGTGGCGTGATCGAGGCGATTGCAACTACGCCAAAGGTTTGCCACTATATCGATATGCCGCTGCAGCATGCGGATGATGAGATGCTTAGGGCGATGCGACGGCCCATGACGTATGACGGTTATCTGCGTCTGCTGAGCGAATTCCGAGCCGCGGCGCCGGATGTTTCGATCCGGACAACGTTCATAGTTGGTTTTCCGGGAGAATCTGCCCGTCACTTTGAGACGCTGGAGCGCTTCCTTGACGAGGCTCAGTTCGATCGTGTCGGAGTGTTCGAATACTCAGTGGAAGAGAATACACCTTCGGCAACAATGGGGCCGAAGGTTTCGGCACGCGTCAAGAGCTCCAGAAAAAGCCGTTTAATGGAGCGACAACAGGCGATTTCGTTGGATCGCAACCGCAATTGGATCGGGCGAGAAATGGAGATCCTCATCGAGGGTCGCAGCAGCAGCGAACCGACAACGGCTGTTGGCCGATCGTTCCGGGATGCCCCGGAGGTAGATGGAAAAGTGTTTGTGCGTGGATGCGCGGCTGAGCCAGGAACCTTTATAAAGGCTCGCGTCGTTGAAGCGAAACCGTACGATCTGGTTGCAGAGCCGGTATAACCGGCGCAATGAATGTGAGTTGAACCACAGGAGAGCGTCGATTCCTGAATTAGCAGGTAGGCGTACCGTGGTAAGACTTCTGACAGAGGAGAATAACTCGTGGCAACTGCCGTTATACAAAAATCGAAGGAATCATCGGTCCCGCAGGATCTTTCCGCGGTTTACGCGGGAGATCTTATTTACAGGGCATTGATCGAGACCGGCGAGCCGCTGAAACCAGGTGAGGTAGCGCGCGCTACGGGCAGACATGACGTTGATTTGAAGCTTGCCCGCGTTGTGCTTACCACGAATCAGCATATGACCCCCGTCGATCGTAAATGGACGCTCTGGAGCCGATATCTCGATTCGCGCAGAACGGTTGACAACAATATTCACCGGATTCTGAATACGTATGGACAGCCAATCAAGCTAGAGCACCTGGCCCGTGAGTTGAGTTTTGTTTACAGCAGGCCAAGTGAAGTGTTTGAAGAGATGCTCGTGCATCTCACCACGCACCGTACGCGCCTGATCCTCATTGGCGACGACTACGTGATCCCGACTGCATGGCTTCTGGACATAGAGGCCGACGATGCGGACGACGTGCTGTTTGATAACTTCCTCGATGACGACGATGTGCTGCCCTTTGCTGCTGCGGCTGCTTCGCTGGATATCAACAATCCAGAAAGCATCGTAGAGTTCCTGGATGCAGCAGGTGCGCCAGTTAAGAATAAGGCGATTCAGTATCTGATATGGCAGTCCAATCCGGCCGAATTTAATCCCACGGCGATCTTCAGCGCATTCGCTGCGAATCCGAGTGTGAGCCTGCTCTCTATCGGTGCATGGATAGGGCCTCGCACAACCGTAAAGCTCGCCACGGGCTTTGCCAGGCTGGCCGAGCTAGAGGTTAGCGACAGCGCAGAGTCTGATATCGAAGAGCAGGCACAGCCTCTTGTTATTGGCGAGGCTGAACTCGAGCAGTTGGTGAATGCCGTTCTTCAGAGCGACGACACTGTCTACGCACAAAATCTGCTTTACGAGCTCTTTGAAGTTACCTCGGACTACCGAACCTACGACGATGACCTGCAGACCGTTAAGGATGCCCTTTGCGGAGATGATCGCGTTGTGTGGGTCGGCGGAAATCGGTTCCGCGCTCAGGGAACGATCCCGGGCTATGTGTACACCGTTCCTGGCCTGCTGGAGATTACAGAGCAGCGGTATCTGGATGCAGATGGCAACCTTGTAGATCAACTGCTCGAAGATGATGGGTTCGATGGCGGCCTCGAGCGCGACATCATGAATCCGCTGACGCAGGACGTTCTCGACGAGGAGCCTGTTGCGCTTCCAGACATGAACCCACCGAGCAATGCCCGCGCTGTAATCAAGTATCATCACAAGCAGATCGGTACCCTGCCGCTCTGCCAGTTCGCGAGCGGGTTCTTTCCGCCGCAGCCTGCAATCCTGGAGACCGATTTCACTATACCGAGCGGCCAGAAGGTTCGCGTCTGGGTGAACAACGAAACCAGAATGCTTTACGGCTTGCTGGATTGGTTCTCTTCCATTCCGATCGATTCTGGAGCGACCTTCACGCTGGAGCGACAGTCGGCAGACAACTACATCATTAACTACAATGATGAGAGCGAGCCGACCATGTTCATCAGCCGCAACCGCGTCAATGAGCTGTTCTTATTGCAGGAACGCTCTGAGAGTGAGGCGCTTGCCCTCTTCGATATCGTTCGCGAAATCATGGAGCACTACCGCAAGGGGATTGAGTTCCTCACGCTGCATACCGAGGTTAACATTGTCCGCCGCGCTACGCGCCGGATGGTCGCCTCGATTCTGTCGGAATATCACTGCTTCTTCCAGCGAGGCGGCGCCTGGGTGTTTGACGCCAAAAAGCTGACGCAGGGCTTCGACAAGAGCAAGCGAAAATACATCGTTAAGTAGCAGGCTTTTGGAGCTACGCAGTTATGTCTGTACGTGTGCGTTATGCGCCTTCGCCGACAGGGTCGCCCCATGTCGGAAACGTTCGAACGGCAATCTACAACTGGTTGTTTGCCCGGCACGAAGGCGGCACGTTTATTGTTCGCCTTGAGGACACGGACCGCTCGCCCGAGCGGTACGTGCCTGAAGGCATTTTTGATATTGAGGCTAGCCTCCGATTTCTCGGTACACTGCCAGATGCCTGGTGGGTAACGGGTGGGCCGGATGCGCCCTACGTTCAGAGCCAGCGATTAGAGACCTACTCAGATGCTGCACGGAAGCTGATCGATAGCGGCAAGGCGTACCGCTGCTATTGCACGCGTGAACGGCTTGAGGCAATGCGCGCCAGTCAGCAAGCTGAAGGCAAGCCTACGGGTTACGACCGCCATTGTAGAGACCCGAAACTCCGTGAGGCTCTGAGACTTCAACGGCTCGAAGCCGAGGGCCAGGAGCCTTCCAGCGTTGTTCGATTGGCCATGCCGCTCGAAGGCGTCACGATTCTGCACGATGTAGTTCGGGGCGATATCAGTTACGAAAATCGGCTGCAGGATGATCAAGTTATTCTTAAGTCGGATGGCTTTCCCACCTACTTTCTCGCAGCAGCCGTGGATGACCATGCATTTGGTATCACGCATATCATTCGCGGAGACGACTGGCTCTCAAGCGCTCCTAAACTGGTTCAGGTTTTTCATGCGTTGGGCTGGGAACCGCCAAAATTTGTTCACCCGCCACTCATCGTTGGCCCGGATGGAAAGAAGCTCTCCAAACGGCATGGCGCAACACAGTTTGCCTGGTTCTTGGAACAGGGCTATCTGCCCGAGGCGCTGTTTAACTTCCTGGTTCTCCTTGGCTGGTCTGCTGGGAGCGAAAATCGCGAGCTGTTTTCCGTGCCGGAGCTAATTGAGAGATTCACTCTGGAGGGCATGACACAGTCTCCCGCAGTGTTCGATTATGAGAAGCTGAAGTGGATGAACGGCCACTATATCCGGCGCAGTGAGCCTGGGCGAATTATCGGGATGTGCCTGCCCTATTTACGCCGGGCAGGGCTGATACCCGATCCGCCCGGTCCAGATGCCAAGGATCCGGAAAAAGAGGCCTACCGAATCAATGTGCTGGACTACGCGAGACGCGTGATTCCGCTCGAGATAGAGCGGATGAAAGTGCTATCCGAAGTTACCGATCTTGTTGGCTTCTTTTTCAAAGAGCTCAGCTATCCTGAGGGCTACGATGAGAAGGCGATCGCCAAGTGGATGGGTGTACCGCATCTCAAACAGCTGCTGACAGCAGAGATCGAGCAGTTTGGGGCGCTTACAGAATGGACCGCTGAGTCCATCGAAGCGACGGTTCGATCTATTGGCGCCGACCTTGGAGTGAAGTTTGGTGAAGTGATTCATCCGACGCGAGTTGCAGCGACCGGGCAGACCGTTGGTCCGGGCCTATTTGAGACATTGTGGGCACTGGGTAAAGAGCGCACGATTAATCGATTGCGCGCAGTGCTCGAGAAGGTGTAAGACAGCAGCTTCGAGAGCTTGTGGAGGATTCTAGAGCATGGAATCTATTGTAGACGTCAATACGCTTTTCGGCCCACTCCCCGCAGCGAGCGTGGATCTCACGGTTGAAGTGCTGCTCGACCTTATGGCCGCGGGAGGAGTCTCCTCCGCATGCACTCTATCAACGCTCGGGCTTCTGCTGGATGCAACAGTCGGCAATGCCGCAACTCACGCGGCCTGCTCCGAGTATCCTCAGCTTGTGGCGACCGCTACCCTCAATCCGACCTCTTTTTTCGGCGACGAAAACATGGTCTATCGTATCGTAGAGGATGGCTTTCGTCTGATACGGTTCTTCCCGGCGATGCAGGGCTGGCCAATCGCGTACCAACCCTTCGGCAGTATTCTCGAAATTCTCTCAAATACGAATCTTCCCGTGATGGTGAATATCACGCATCCGGGCCAGATAACTGAGCTTGAGAGCTATGTTGGATTTTATCCGACGGTGATATTTTCGGGCGTAGATTCTGTTACGCTCCCGGAGGCCGTATCTGCGCTCAGGAAAAAACCGGAATGGATGGTCGAGACAAGCAAGCTTGTCGCCATCGGCAGCGTAAGGCTAATAGCCGACACGGTTGGGGCCGAGCGGATTTTGTTCGGAACCGGAGCGCCTGCACAGTCGCTCTCGGCAGCGCTTAACGCGTTAACTCATGCTGGTCTAACAGATGCCGACAGACGACTGGTTCTGTCTGGAAACGCTCAGCGAATTCTGTAACGAACTGATTTCATTGATCCCGACTCAGGCATTGGCAGAGTCTAAGTGGGAGGCGCCGAACAACTATGTCGATAATCGATATCCATGCCTGTCTCGAAGGCTACCCAATTCCAGGCATTAGCCAGAACTCGATCCAGATTGCGAACTTGATGAAGGCGCGAGGCATCGAACGCGTTGTCATGCTATCAGCAAGGGCTTCGAACGTGGATCCGCTTTCGGGCAACAGAATTCTTGCCGCGATGATGCAGCAGGGCCCCGGTCTATTTGGCTGCCTGACGGCGAACCTCAATCGGATCGACGTGTCCGTGCAGTCGATACGAGACCTACTCGGGCAAAAGCGGTTTATCGGAGTATTGCTTACAACACCGACGCCCCGCGAACCTTTGAACCCGCTGGTCGCCGATGAGATACTCAATGCCTGCCGACGTTACCAGAAGCCAATCTACATTAATACTCCCAATGCAGCCTGTGTACATGTGGGGCTGCAGTTAGCCAAAACATACAACATGCACAAGTTCATCTTTGTGGGTATGGGAGGCATGGAGTGGCGAACGGCGATTGCATCTGCGCAGCAATCTACAAATATCTTCCTCGAGACCTCGGGTCCGCTGGATCGAGCGAAAATTCCAGCCGCGGCCGAGGCAATTGGCGCGCACAGGCTCCTCTTTGGCAGCGGATTCCCATATCTGGATCCCGCGGCCGCGATAGGACTGATCCAGGAATCGGAGCTATCCCCCAACGCACAGGCCAATATCCTGTTTGAGAACTCGGCGAGACTGTTTAATCTCGAGGAGATTGAGGCGGAGTAGCGGCCTCGGGTTAACTTGGTTCTCATCTCTCAGGCAAGTTGGCACACATCCGGTAGGAGATGCATTTAGTCCCCTCCCGTGTTCTGCCGCGCCCCCTCGTTAACTAAGCGAGTTCCGCTTCTGCGGGAGGCTCAGCGACGGAGCTGTTCTTCCATGCGAGAAGGCGCTCCAATTCAAAAGCCAATACCGGCGATGGAATCTCGCTGGCGTTTGAGATGCGTTCCAGCACGCGCGCAAGGCTCCGCTCCGCCGACTCATCTGGTGGGTTAGGGTATAGCGTCTCCATCGCATCCATCAGGATGTACAACGCTTCGTTGGCGTAACGCGCCTTCCCCTGCGGTAACGAGCGATAGGGCATCTGTGAGAATAGCCTCGACATCTGCTCGTAAACAGCCTCCCAACTTCCTCCCGCCGTTGCTGCCGTCACTGGCACTGGGCGGCGATTCAACGCCTGCTGTTTGATATTTGCAAGACGCACTTCACGCTCTTTGTGATGCTCGTAGTCTGCGGGTGTCGAACCCTCTATAATGATCACTTGAAGCGGCTGTCCGAAAACCTCTTTAATAACGGATTGGACCACATGCATTGTGGTTACCTGCGTAATGCTGGTGCTTCGAGCAATGTTTTCCGGCTCCATTCCGACGACAAGGACGCCGTTGTCGATGAGAATCGCGGAGGTCACCTCAAGCGCTTCCCAGAAGCTGCGGTTGTTTATACGGTCCTTCAGCTGGTCAACACAGGCGTTCCAGTACTGGCTTAGAGGCGCATTTGCCACGATGGTAATCTCCTGAAGCGGCGAACAATAGAAACGGAACGGGACAAGCGGCCGACCGGCCGCGCTACGATTATACGTTTTGAGCTTACAGAGTGTCAAGGGACGTGCGCGCGACATGCCGAGGTGGATCTCAACGCAGCGCAGCAACATTCAGCACTCTTTAAGCGTGGTACGGCCTTACAGCGTATAATTAAAACAGTTTTCGCATGAGAAGAGGGCGTACTGTGGTTGAAGTAGACATTGAGTACATCAAATCGATTGCCGTTGAGGCTGGCGACGCTGCCGTTAAGCGAGCGGTCGGCATCGCAGTCGAGTTAAAGGCCGATGCGTCTTACGTAACCGAGATAGATCGGGACACCGAATGTTTCGTTCGCGCGAAGCTCGAAGAGCGATATCCAGGATTTGCATTTCAGGGCGAAGAGTTTGGTCGCCATGGTGAAGACGGAGTTCCCCTTTGGGCCGTCGACCCGATCGATGGCACCACAAATATGGTCTTCGGCATTCCCTTCTGGTGTGTGTCTATTGGCCTGATTGTGGATGGGCTTCCCGTTGCTGGCGCGCTCTACATGCCACTTACGGGCGAGCTCTACTGGGGTGAACTTGGCAAAGGATCGTATCGGAACGGGGTGCGACTTACTGCAAAGAACCGAACCTCTTTTCAGGCAGAGGACACGCTAGGATTTACCAGTGGCGCAATCAATGCCCTCGATGTAAACATTTTGCCTGGCAGAATTCGCTGCCTTGGCAGCATTGCCGCGGAGGTGGTGTACACTGCGCGCGGCGCGCTGTGCAGCCATGTTGGCTGTTTTGAGGGAGCTAACGATCTCGCGGCAGCGCTCTGCATCGCTTTCGAGGCTGGCTGCATTGCACAGTATATCGGCGGCGATCCCGTGTTAATGACCGATATGGTTGCGGAAGGTAAAACACGTGGGCCCTTTGTGGTAGCGCCACCTGAGACGGCCGCGCTCGTGAGATCCCTTGTAAAGCCGCGCGACAAGGCAATTGGGTAAGTAGGTAATCGGGTAAGTTGGTAAGTCGGTAATTGGTCGCTTTCAGATGCTCGCTGCCTGCAGGGCGCAAAGAGGGACGACCTGCGTGCGTCGACATTAGATTCAGTGCGCTGTCCGCGCAATGCCATCGGTAAGATACAATCAGTCTGTTAACAGATAAGTGCTTGAGGCCCCCATGTCCAGCAATGAAAATGTAAATAACCCGTACCACCGAACCGCAGAGTCGTACGAGAAAAAACTAAATCTCCCGATCGTTCGAAGCTTTCGCAGGGCCGAAGAGCGCAAGCTAAAGAGCCTGTTCGACTCTATGATTCGTGCTGACGATACGGTATTGGAGATAGGTTGCGGTACCGGCTACTACACCCGCGACATCGTGAAGAGAGCAAAACACGTAATCGCACTTGATGACTCCGATACGATGCTGCGCATCGTGCGCGAACGACTTCCTGAAGCCGATCGCGCGAAAGTCGAGTTTGTTCGGTCTGAGGGCACACAATATGCTCCCGACGAGCAGGTTGATATCGTGATGCATATTGGCGTTCTGGATTATGTGAAAGAGTGGGAGCATTTTCTAACCCACTCCCTCACGCATGCACGCCGCGCGGTTATCTTTACCTGCCCGACGGATGGCCTGTGGGGCCAGGTTTTTCACCTCCTGGCCCGATACGAGGGAGTGCGTATACAGCGATACCATCGCAGGCAGATTGAAAAGTTCATAAGCGAAAAGTTTCCTGGCTGGAAGGTTGAGATGGAGCTCGTTGGATTGAATTCCGGTTGGACCGGCGCGATGACCTGGGTTGCTGCTTTAACACGAGCGTAAAACTGTTTGTATCCATTTAGACTTTGCGCGCGTAGTGCATCCTGGGAAGGGATATGTTATGGCGGCGTCTGCTCAACAGTGTTCAGCCTGCAAAAGTCCACTGCAAGCAGAGGAGCGATTCTGCTCGCAGTGCGGCCAGAGTACGGCTCGAATCTACTGGTACTCATCACCCGATACACAGCCTAGAGAAGGCGCGTCTGCCATTACCGATGGCGGGCTGTTTTACCTTGTCGCAAGAAACGCCGGTACCGATGCCGCTCGCGTGTTTGTTGATGCGGCAAGGCTTCGCGGGCTACAGCTTGTTGGACCGTCTGAGGCGTGGATTGAGCGCGGCCAGTCTGCAGCATTTGCTCTACAACACACTGCTGGCGAGCCAGTCGGCGGAGTGGTACTGATGCAGTCGGAAGACGGTCCGCGCCCACGCCCCTCGTTTAAGGACCCGCAGGCAAGCTGGTGGCAGCCACGAGGGTTGAGGCTGCAGCAGTATCGCGCACAGAATATCGTGCGGGTTGTGAAAGACCACTGGGTCATCGGCGCCGATTCTGTTCTGTTCCCGCCGGGAGTGCGAAAGCAGCAGGTTCGGATCTGGAACGACTCGGAGAAATCGCGTGTTTTTGATACCGATATTCCCGCCGGATACCGGGTATTGTTGGATGGCGCCGATATTGACCGACGTCCACCTGAAGTTGCCGCATCTGCATCTGCCGAATTGAACCTCGTAGCCCTCTCCGAACGTGTGGTTAGAGAAGTGGACTCGAGCTGGAACACCAGCCCCGATACGTCTCCCGTAAGTCTCAAACGATTGACTGTGCCATCTCCTGACGCTGGGCCGGATGTAGTGATAGCTATCGATTTCGGCACCCGCAATACAGGGGTGCGCGTTCGCTGGCGCCATGAACTTGTAAGCGGCAAAGCTGCCGGCAGTGTCGATGTTGTTTCCGACAAACAGAGCGCCCCCAGATTTCCCTCCGAGATGGCGATTCATCGCGCAGGCAGAACCTTTCAGTGGGGATCCGATGTGCCGCGTGGAATTTTGCCTCCCGACGTCGTGCGCATCAGCAATTTGAAAACCTATTTGCGGGTTGGCGAAGACCGCTATGCCCGCGAAAACCCGCAGTGGACCAATGCGTATCTTCTTGAGCGGTATTTCGAACAGATCTTCTACCGCATCGATGAGTATTTCAGTTCTGTAGGCAAGGGTGTTTACCGGCAGAATCTAAACATTCAGTATGTGATCAGTCGCCCCGTTATGGATGTTGCAGAAGGCGGCTCTGCCGGAAAACGTTTTGAGCAGGCGTTGGCGTTGGCCCTTTCTCGGTGCGGAGTTGATCAGAATTCGATACAGTTTGTGTTTGAGCCATCGGCCGCCGCATACGGCGTAGCTCGTCGTCGCATCAACGAACTCTATATGCTTGGCGAGGGAGCGCTGATCGCAGTGGTGGACGCCGGCGGCGGCACAACCGATATTGCGCTGGCTAAGATCAGCCTGAGACAGGGTATGCTGACGCTCACTATTGCGGGAGCCTACGCACTGCACCTGGAGTCGGGGAACCCTGCTTTGCCAGCAATCTGTCATTTTGGGGCTGCGGATCGCCTTGAGCTAGGGGGAGATGTTATCGACTATGCCCTAACGCACCGTCTCCTTACGGATGCTGCAGGGCTGCTCGGAACCAGTTCTAAGCCTGTGCCTGCGAAACTAGAGTTCCTGGGTCCCGCCAGGTCGACGGAGGATGCTGCGAAGCGCGAAACGGAGCTTCTGGCAGTTTGCAGGAGATTGAAAGAGGCCTTTGCCTACAACTCCACACAGCGAATTGCGCAGGGCGCCGCGCCAATGCGCCCCAACGAACAGTGTATCTTTGTAAACCGACCCGAATACGAGGGTGTCTATCTGGATCAAACTCTCATTGGCGAAGAGCTTATCGCACCAATCTTGAGATCTCCCGTTGAGCTTCTGCATGCCCAGATGGAGCAGCAGTCGCAGGTGAGTGGCGTTCGACCCTCCCAGGTGCGACAGGTGTTCTATGTTGGCGGTACCGATATCGAGTACTACTACAGGCTGGAGTTGAGCAAGGCATTTCCAAACTCACCCCGTTTACAGCCGGAGGGCGCAGATGGCGTTGAGGATAGGATCTATGCACGGCTGAACGCGGTTGTCGAGGGCGCTGTCTGGTGGGGTGAACCCCTCTATGCCGCTTCTGCGCTCGACTTGCGGGTATCGATCCAGGGCCAGGAGAAAGAACTTCTAAAGCAGGGAGATCCGCTTCCTCCCGAGAATGCCGCGCCGCTGAGGCCATTTCTGGTGCGGCTTGATCCTGTTCAAGAGCTCGAAGCTTCGTTGATTGCAGGCGATGGAGAGGATTCGCTCGTGGTGGCGCGCGCCTTTTACCGTAATACAACAGATGCCGTTCAGGATGGTGCGCTGCAGGTGCGCATCAGCCGCGAGCGCGGTGTTGAAGCCGTTCTGGTTATTGCCGGAGCAGAGCGCCCGCAGTGGCGCTTTGCGCTGGTTGAGGGATAGATGGGAATTCAGGTAGCTTCAACCGAAAATCCAGCTTGCCTCTGTGGGCAGGCGATTGCTCCTCGGGCGAACTACTGCTCGAACTGCGGCAGGGAGAATTTGCAGGTCTGCCCGGTCTGCTTTGAGGAGCGAAGGGCCCTCTCAAATCTGGATTTGTACGCGTCTCCATGGTGCGCAAAACGCGGTGAGCTGCTCGTGGCCTGTTCGAGATGTGGTAGATGGCTGCCTGCAGGCGTTACGATTTGTCCAGACCCTGGATGCAGGGGACGCGTTCGCGAAACGTGGCCCTCCAACACTGGCTCCGCTCCCGATGGAGCCGGCAGAACAGATGGCTGGCGTTGGCCCGCTGAGTGGGACCGTCAGAATCCTGCGTATCGCGCACCGGTATATGCCTCGTGGAATGCTGATGGCGCGGTCTATGCTGCATTTGTTGCGCATGGAAAACTCTATGTCTGGGTGGGGAGCTCGCTCATTGCTCCCGGAGTCGGTAAAGACGGCGCTCCGGCAATCGGCGCCGCTCAATCGCCGTCGTGGAAAAGCTGGCTGGGATTTGATGGCGTTCTATCGCCTACCATGGGCCGAGGCTCCGCGGTTGCGCTTACAGGTGGCGGCGCAATCCTCGCCTGTGCACAGGACTACAAGATCGTGGGGCTCTTTCCCGGCCGGGCCGATGAGGCAATGCCGCTGCACCTTGGCGCACCAGTATGCCAATGTGCTGCGGATGGATGGTGGGCCGGCTGGGTTTTGCGAGAAGGGCGCGCGGAGCTTTACGCAGCACGCATTAGCGCTCAGTGGCGAAACACCGCGTGTGTTCGAGTTCCAACGGTCAGCGGTCTCGCGGCGCCCCGCCCTGGCGCCAGAATGCTGATGCAGGGAGGCGTGGCGTTCTGGGTATCGGATCAGGGAGCACTTTGGTCTCTCAACTGCGAGCAGAACGTTTGCCGGCAGTTAAGTGAGCCTGCGGCAGATCTCCTGATTGGCTGGTGCAGCGCAGACCTGCAGGGGGCGCATCTAATACGTTCTGGCGGAGATGGCATTCGGGTTGGGCTGGAGCCGACAGGCTCCGACCGAGTACAGCGTGAAGCGTCTGGCGGCAGCGGTCCGATGAGAGATCTCTTCGCTTCGAAAGGGCTTATTGCCGTCGTTGGTGAAGATGTGGTTACATTGGACAGCCGAACCGGCTATATCTTGGGTGGTGGGCGTTACACGGGGCAGTGGATTGCGGGAGCGGTGGCAGAGACCGAAGCCGATTCACCGGACCGCGAGCCTCGCCTCCTTATGCTCACGCAGGATGGCGACGCAGGAAACCTGACGTCGCTGCGGCCGTCCTCCGGCGGCGAAGAGCCCGTGTGGCGTGGTTCTGGAGTTCGCCCAACCGGTTTGATTGTTGCGGGAAGGCGATTGTATATCGTATGCGAAACTGGAGTTGTGTCGATTCGGCCTGCTGCATCAGCGCCGACGGCAGAGGAGCAGTGATAATGAGAATTCGGCCGGCGATTGCTGCAATCTTCGTAATATTGGTTCTGGCTGCAGGCATGTTCCGCTGTTCTCCATGCCAGGCTCAGGCATCCACCGGCGACTATTCATGCGTGA
Organism: uncultured Chthonomonas sp.; assembly: GCA_903919615.1. GTDB lineage: Bacteria > Armatimonadota > Chthonomonadetes > Chthonomonadales > Chthonomonadaceae > CAIXIX01. The sequence goes on along the minus strand of CAIXIX010000578.1, from coordinate 1,328 downwards.
CCGGTGTGCCGCGCGAAGCGATCGACAAGTGGCTGAAGGAGCAGGTTGGCAAGAGCGGCGGCGATTGGGATCACCACAGATATCGCTTTTACGTCGGCTTTGCTACGGGCCACTACAGCACCGATCCGGTATCCGCAATTGCGATGCGGCGTCTGGCATTCGGGCTGATGAACAACTCTCTGGCTGTCGGCGATCGGATGTCCGCCGTGGCCTTTGAGATGAAAGAGTCGAAGATTGGCGATGAGATCACGCTCAGCGCCGACCCCGCGACGCGGGCGCAGTTTGTAAATGCCGCGCCTTATGCGGCGATGGCCGAAAGCAAGGGCGGTCACGACATAGAGCGAGCCCTCTATGAAACGATAAGCGCAGTGCCTGCCGAAGAGCGGCCGAGTTCGATTATTCTGTTGCTAAACAAGGACAACGCCAGCCAGGCGCCAAAGGGCGAAAACGCGAGCCTCTTCGGATCGGACAATCCGAAGCTTGCCGCAGCCATCAAACAAGGAGGGTATCGCACTCCGCTTGAGCGCAAAGTGTTCCAGATGCAGTCTGGATCGAACACATTGACCGTGGCAATCACTGCGGTATTTCCTGGGCAACTGAAGTCGCTTCCGGGGCAGTTCGGTGAGCGCTACCCAACGTTCCCGCGGGAGACGTGGCAGCCAGAGAAGGATGCGCCGACGATTGCGGAAAAGCTTCCAAACCCTGCTGCGCCGCCAACGGCATCGCAGCCTCCCTTGTCCACTTCAAGATCGAGCAGCAGCACGACAACCACAGAGGTCCACAGGGGCATACCAGGCTGGGGCTGGATACTGCTGCTACTGCTTGCTATTATCGCGCTGGTGGTATATATTCTGGGCAAACGAGCGGGGGTTCAGCAGCCAAAAAAAAAGTCTGAAACGCCCACCGCCGCCCCAAAGGTAGAGACCGTTCCTGGCTCCTTGAGAATTGCGATTGGGCCGGACGAACAGACGATAACGCCATTGCACAAAGCCGGTGTGTGGGAACTGACGCGATCAACCGACGGCAAGCTGAGTTTTAGCGCCAAGGCTGCAGAGCCAGGCGTTGCGCCTGCACCCGCAGCAGACGGCTCAGCGGCCCACAGTTCGACAGGTGGCACAGTAATAGGGAAATTCTCTATCGAGCCAGACCGTACGCTGCGCGGCGATGCGGAGGCAGGGGCGCAATTTGTTGACATTCAGGGCACGGCAGCGCAAGATTGCAACAGCAATAGCATCAAACTTGCTCCCGGCAAGCGGGTGCTGTGCCGGATTCTTGCGCCGGGCAGCGACACCAAGACGCGCTTTGAGATCGTGTACGAGGCGCAATCG
>CAIXIX010000577.1 GCA_903919615.1 uncultured Chthonomonas sp. | reverse complement strand
TTACCGAATTACCAATACTAGATAAAGATACGCCAGCGGCGCCACAAACATCAGGCTGTCAAACCGATCGAGCGCCCCGCCGTGGCCAGGCATTACGCTGCCAAAGTCTTTGATATTAATTTCACGCTTTAGACCGGATTCGAAAAGATCGCCCATCGGACCAACGAGCCCGGCGATTGCGCCTACAACTGCTCCGTGTCCCACTGGCAAGCCTATCCAATGACCGAACAGCGCGCCTGCGACAATTGCGCCAACGAGGCCACCAATAAAACCTTCTAACGTCTTCTTGGGTGAGAGCTTGGGGCAGAGCTTGTGCTTTCCAAGCGCCCTGCCAGCAAAGTAAGCGACGGAATCGGTTGACCAGACGCACACGGCAACGAACAAGATTAACCACGCACCGCGATCCGCCTCGGCGAAATTACCAACCCTGATGCGGCCAGGAAGCCCACGTATCAGCACAAAGCTGCTGAACAGTGGGCCCACATACCAGAAGCCAACCTTACCATAAAAGGCCCGGAACCAGCCCAGCAACTCTCCCGTACTCCACGCCTTCGCTACAAGCCCAAGACCGAATAAAACTCCAATTGACGCGAATACGATGAATGCGCGGCATACCTCTACCCGACCATGTAGAGAAATCTGAAGCGCCATTGGAGGCAGAAACAGCCCTAATGAGACAATGAACGGGTTTATGTGTCGCATTATTCGGGCAATCGGCTGCGCCCACATGGGGACCGTCGTCGGGGGAGGAGCCGCAATTTCGGCACGAACAAACTCTGCACCTGCGATGGATGCAATTACGATCACTGCGAATGTAAAAGGGAGGAGGCCGGCAAAGCATGCGGCCAGGAACAGGCCAACCCCAATGATCGCACTAACAATTCTAACCGCCATTTATCAGCCAGCCGTTTCGCTTATAGATTCTGACGCGAGGCGCAGTAACTGCTCGCGATCCGCAATCTCTTCCGGTGCATGACGCAGTTTGACTGCTGCTAACGCGTATATTGCCCCGGCTACGCATAAGGAACATACGATGAAGATGCGCCTGTAACCTCCACCATTTACCAGGGTACCCGTAACAATACTCGTTATGGGGGTTGCGATTGACAGCGCCGTTGATTGCAGCCCGGTATAGAAACCGGTCTCTTCGGGAGGGACAAGAAGGTAAAGTAGTGGATAGGCGGCAGCGAATTGCGCGGCGTTTCCGATGCCAGCGAGAATCATTACAACCTTGATCTGGGCAATGCTCTGCACCCAGAGGCCGCCGAGTGATGCGGAGCCAATTAGAGTGAGAGCAATAAGTAGTACCGCGCGTGGCCCGATCTTGTCGGTGAGCCAGCCGAAAGGCACAACACAGAGCGCCGTAGTAGCCACCAGAAACAGGAAGGCAATTTCGGCCACCTGGTCGGTACAGCCGGTGATCGACTTGACGAAAACCGTGAGAAACGGAAAGACCGCGCCGACTCCCAGACCGGAGAAGAAGCTTACGAGCAGCGCCTTACGAGCCTGGCGCAGCGTTCGAAGACCTCTAAGTGCGACCACGATGGACTGTAAATGGTTCGTTTTCTGAACGACCTCGTGCGGATGGTCCGGCTCTTTGATAAGCACGCAGGTGATGAGCGTAGTGGCCAGCATCAGTAGTGCGCAGATGGAAAACTTGGTTTCCGTGGTTACCGTGAAGGGGCCGACCTTCTCGGGAAGCATCACCAGAAGTACTTGACCAATTAGGAATATAAACATCGAAATCCCGGTCACTCGCCCACGCTGACGCTCAGGGGTGATATCCGGCATCAATGCATTATAGGGGTCCTGCGAGATGTTGAAAGTTACGGTAAACAGAAAGATACAGACAACCAGTGCCGCAAGCCGCACATGATGGGGCAGCATCGCACAGAGGGGAGTGAGCAGCAGAAACAGGCTCGAGATTGGGATGGCGGTGAGGATGAACGGCCGCCGTCGGCCCCATTTACTCCGCATTCGGTCGGATGCCGACCCAACGAGTGGCTGAATTACGGCGCCTTCGAATGAATGCGTGCTGCCAAGCAAGCCGATCACAATCGCGTTCGCAGTGAAGCGCCTTAGATAGAGAGAGAGGATCGCATTGTTCAGCGTGTAGAATGCCCCGTACCCGAGATTAGCTATGCTGTATGCGACAGCCTTGCGACCGCGAAGCAAAGGCTGAGCTTCTGATTCCTTCGTGGCGGCGTTCTCTGCTTCTGTCACGGGCTCTCCATCTCTATAACTCATCGGGACTCAAATTGGCGCAAAGCGTATTGGTACTCTTCCAACAAATCGATATCAAACCCTACCTCAACTGGCGCATCTTTTACAACCGCGCCCGAACAGCCAAGAATCTCCGATACGCGGGATAGAATGTGTTCGGTCGTAAGAGTTCGGGTGACGTACCGCAGTGCGGTGCTCAAACCAATGAGGCGTGCAAGCTTTAGATTGCTCTTCCGCGCCTCAAACACAGCATCCACATGGCTTTGAGAGGCGAGAATAGCGCTGGGTCGCACAGGGAAAATCCCGCCAAGACGAAACCAGCCATCCGCTAATCGGCTATCGGTTCGGATGAGCCCCGGGAATACCTCTTCAAACGGAGTTCGTTCTACCAGGGGGACACAGATGTCTTTGTCAGCAGGACATGCCGCCAAGGTGTTAGACACGGCTTCTGCGGTAAGGAATGGCATATCGGTCGTGACAATCACCGCTCGCGGCGCGGCATCCGGCTGATCAACCAGCCATTTTAGGCCCCGGAAGACATTCTCTGAACCGGTCGATCCTTCTTCGAGCCACTTGTCGACGGGCAGCCCTTCAAAATCGGCCTGGATTTCCTCAGGACCAATTATCACAATGCGACCGACGCACGCGCCTCTAATAGCCTCTACGGTCGTTGCGAGAATGCTGCGATCCTTGAAGCGAATCAGCGCTTTGATCTCTGCGCCTGCAATCTTTGCAAACTCCGCGTTAACTCGCCCGCCTGCTGGAAGAACTGCGTCGATGCGCAATGGACCATTACCCTTCACATTCACTACCCTTCGACTGCCTCGACGCGATATCGTTCCACACGGCCCGTAATTTCACCTGTTATTCGGGCGTGTACATGAATGCCGTCTTCTTGATACTCCACCTGTGCGACCCGGCCGTACTCGTAGCACTGTGCAACGAGGTCGCTCTTATTATAGGGGAGAACAAGATGAACCTCGCTGAGCAGAGACTCCATGGTGGATACGATGAGGTCAATCAGGCTGGGAATGCCCTCGCCGGTCTTGGCGGAGATGTATACCGAGTCGGGAGTATCAGCCACCAGATTGCGCAGCATATAGGCATCGTCAACGAGATCCGCTTTGTTATACACCGTAATGATCGGCTTTTCGCCCACACCAAGCTGATCGAGAACCTCGATGACGGCCTCCTGCTGTGGCTCCATGAAGGGATGACTGACATCCACGACATGAATGAGGAAGTCGGCTTCAATTGTCTCTTCAAGCGTTGCGCGAAACGCTGCGACAAGATGCGTCGGCAGGTTTCGCACAAATCCTACCGTATCCGTAAGCAGAATAGCCCAACCATCCGGAAGGACAACGCGGCGTGTCGTTGGATCCAGTGTCGCGAATAGCTTCGGATCGGCGTATACGCCGCTTCCAGAAAGCGTGTCATGTAATGTTGACTTACCAGCGCTGGTGTATCCCACGAGTGCTGCGGTTGGGAACGGAAGTTTCTTGCGCTGAGCACGCTGTTGCTGACGAGCCACTCGGATTTCGCCAAGCTGCGCCTCGAGATCCTTAATATCGTCGCGGACTTTTCGTCTATCGGTCTCTAACTTGGTTTCGCCGGCGCCGCCGCGGACGCCAATGCCTCCCTGCTGACGCTCAAATTTAGTGTAGAGATTGCCAAGACGGGGCAACAGATAGGTTAACTGCGCAAGACTGACCTGAACCTTACCTTCGCGCGTCTGCGCACGCTGGCCAAAGATATCGAGAATAAGCTGGGTTCGATCAATAACCTTGCACTTGACTGCTTCTTCAAGGTTGCGTGCTTGAGCCGGCGTTAACTCCCCATCGACAATTACAAGATCGGCCCTCGTATCCAGAACTCCAGCGTGGAGCTCAAGTGTTTTACCTGGCCCAAGATAAGTTCGTGGATCGGGGGTGTCGCGCCGCTGATGAAACTCTCCGACGACATCTGCTCCGGCGGTTTCCGCAAGGGCAGTTAGCTCCTCAACGGCGTAAGGCTTCATCACTGCATCCTGCTCAACAGAGACCAGGATGGCTCTTTCTCTCTCTGTAATATCCTGCAACGAAGATGGTTTAGACATAAATATACTGCTCCCACAATCCGTTTATGCGCCGCGTTCAACCGAGTTTCGAAACACGCGCGATCTGTTCTTCACTATCGCTACAGGCAGCGTGTTCGCTCAACGAGATTTGTGCTGAACTATTATGCAGCTAACCTGGAGACAGTTCACAGCTTTTTTCGCGCCAATCCGGTGATTCCGAATAGCGCAGGCGCGGCATAGCCAGTATTGCGCCGAAATTCGATAGTATCGATCGTGCGTTCAGGATGCGGATTGTGCCAGGAGAGCAGTCTAAGCGTTAGCCGCTGAGAAAGGCCCGGTAGACTCTTCAAACGTATTGGCCTTGTCGAGAGCCCGCATTCAGACAGGTCATCGAGCGCGCGAATTTCGTATCCATAGCGTATTGGTACATCTATCTGGGCTCCATCTGCGTAGTGCACCGTGTAGTTTGCCACGATGTCTCCTTCGTCTGCTGGGAAGCCGCAGGTGTGCAGTATTTCTAGCTCGGAGGCTTTCCTGCCTATCCGGAAACGGATGGTATCTGGATAGGCGATAGGCGTCAGCGTGCCATTGGGTGTTGGCAACTGTGCTGGATTTGCCGCGCCCGAGAGCATTATTGCAGCCGGGTGCTGTCCAATTAGTCGGGTTGGCCCGCGATCCGGTTCCCCAGGAACATCGTAGCTGGCCGTATCTGCGTATAGACCGGCAGGTTCGAGGTGCGGATAGGCTCCCCAGGGAAGTGTGAAATCGTCCTGGCAGTTCAAGGCAATATTCGCGCCTGCGCTGAGGTCGACGAACCAGCCTGAGTGCGGCGCCGACGATGGCATATACTGTTTTCGAAACAGATCTGCTGCCGCAACGCTAGCGTTCGTATTCGCTCCGCCATTCCATGCGTGTTCTGCCGCAAATACAAATGCGCTGAACTGCTTGAAATCCGTTTCCAGCACGAGTTCGCTGATATCGTATCCTGCCCAGGTCGTCTGAAGCGTTCCTGCCGACCCAGCGGCTGCAGCCTGAGTTGCCCACCCGCGAATGTTCTCCGGCTGAAACCATGCACAGGCAAGCGTCTCGTGGCCTGCCTCTGCAAAGAGCTTCAGTCCGTTCCGCTTTTCCGCACCTGGTTCATAACGCCAATCGCAAACAATTGCGTCTGGTGGTATTGCTGCTCGGCGACTGGCAGCTTCCTGGGCACTTGGAGCAAACGCCGCTGTCATATCGCCTGGTCCGCCATCCTTACGATACAGCAGCATGTCGCCCCACATCATCGGTCGCGCACCATTGTTTCTCAACCATTCTGCCAGGTGGTTTGCGTCATCGAGAAACAGCTGCCCTGCGCCTTTGAGGATGTTTGCCGGCCGCGCCGGATAACGTCCAACCGAGTCGTACGAAGGGACCTTCACTTCGTCATGGCCGATGTGAAAGAGCTTGGGATGCTCGAAAATCTCGAGGGCCTCCCGAAAGACATCAAAAACGAGATCGTAAGTTGCGGGGTTTGAGGGATCATAGTTGTGTGGGCTGCGTGGATCTTCCGCCAGATCGTTGTGAACTCCAGATTTGAAGATCCACTCCGTATGGCCAAGCGTATTGATAAGGGGAACAGGCTGCATGAAGTGGGTTCGCGCATCGAGTACTACGCGGTGCAGGTCCTCCGGGGAGATGCTGTTCGGCTGCCAGAGCTCGGGATGGCTCTTCCATCGGGTGTATTCGCATTCGATGAGCAAAGTATTAAGCTTGCATCGGGCGAAGACCTTGCGAATCAAATTGAGATGGCAAGGAAGGGCATCTTTGCCCACGAAAAGATGTGCGCCACGAAGTTTGAGAGAGGGCCAGTCGACGATTTTGACACCCGCAAAGGCAGGTTGGTCGCCTCGCAGGATCAATTGGTAAAGAGTTTGCAGACCATAAAATGCGCCGGCCTCATCATCTCCGGAGATCTCCACTCCCGAAGACCGAACACTCAAGCGGTAACCTTCAGGATGAGAGCTTGCTTCAGGTCGAACATCAAGGTAAATGCCACCTTGTTCGCGTGTTTCTCGAGCCGAGCTGATCTGTATTCTCAATCCCGTGATCGATTTAACATCCTCCGCAAACTCTCTGCAGGCAGCTTCCAGCCTTTTCGAGGATGATGCGGTGGGGCCGAGGCAGAGCGTAACACGCCGTCGTGGACTGTAGTTTTGTGCTGTCCAACTAAGTTCGCGAGGCGCTGGAACCAGGATTGGGTGTTCGCCTGACGGTTCTAGATGCAAAATCGAGCGTTCTAAGCTGTGTACATGTAGTCTTTTCGCTGGTTTCAGGTTTGTGGCGTCTGTCATGGCGCTTTGAGGTCGGGGTTCAGCAATTATCTGGATGTCGATATGACGATGTATCGGCACACCTGGCGTCATAATGATCGCCGGGTCGCCGATCCATGCAACCTTCTGACTGCCAATATAGAGATCCTCGCGCGCATCAAATGCAGTTAGCTTATCCAGACTGTTGAAATTCATCGTCGCAAAGCCGGGAGAAGTGATGTCGAGGTGGCTCCACGCTGGGCCGAGGAGGTTTGCCGATGAATTACGGCCGGGCGCCAACCTTGCGATCCGTGTTGAAGCTGCATCTGGCGCCGTTTGGCATGTTGCTCCAACAAGCGCGCCGAGCCATACCCGTGCGGGATTCCACTCTAACTGTGCCGGTTTGCGCCCCTTCCAGTTTGCCGTGATCTCAATTGAGATCGAACCGTCAGGGCGCACCTCGGTAATCTGAGTCGCATATAGATTGCCTGCAGCGCCATTATCCCGATATTCTGCGATGTAGTGAATACCGCCATTTGGCTGCATGATGGCCTGCACGTTGGGCTTACGAGATCCTGACCCATAGTCTTCCTGTGTCGCATCGCTATAGAATGCCTGTACCACGCCGCCCTTGAGCAGAGGCACGCCATCAATTTCTACGAAGAGGCCGCCGGCGTTCTCATGAACGTCTAATCTGCCAACTTTAATGTGCTGAGTGGGCTCGCCAAATGTTAAGGTCTGAACGAGGCATGAGACTGCAAATGTCAAGAGTCCCAGTCGGAATAGTGATCGGTTTGTCGATGGTAGGACTATCAATATATGTTCGTGCCAAACAGGATATCGCCCTTACTGTCCTTGTTAGCGAAATAGCGAGCGCGCGGATTTGTTTTTGTCGCCTTAGAAGGATCATCGATGGGTTTCCCGCCATCGTCTACACCATCAGGACCGATGCTGTACAGGATAAAGGTGCTTCCTGAGCGTCGGTATGTTATTTGGCTATTGGCAGTAAACGGATCATTGGGGACGCGGCTAAGATAGGTCGGAATAAGTTTGTCCAGCGCAGCGGGATAACTGCCGTGTTCCATCTTATAACCCTGCAACGCAATTGCCGTAAGGCAAAGTGCGTTCTGCGTAACGCTTGCTTCAATGTCCTTAAAGTTGGCTTCCGAATACGATGGTTCAAGAATAGATAGTATGGGATCCGTAGGTATGGAAGGTGCGGTCTTTGCCATTGGCCAGGGTTTATCCGATAGCGCCGCTAGCTGGTCCATATAACTTGTGTAACTCTCCATCATGGAACGCTTGCTGTGGACAAGGAAATAGAGTTGCGCCAGGGCATCAAGACCGGAAGTTGACTGGCCATTGGTGCTACCCAGCAGAGATGATGCCGTCAGACCGCCGCGAAATATCAAAAGGAGCGATTCCTGACCACAGTATTTCTCTTCGGTAAAGGTCTCGCTTTCAGGCACGTGCTTTTGGCACAGCGTTTCATATCGCTTGCAGATCCTTCGGCAGTCGGCGGCTGTGAGATGAGGGATAACTTGATATAACGGACGTCTTCCGATCGCTTCGCACGCTATGCCAACTAACTTGCCAATAAGTGTGCAGCCCTTGGGCACCGTCTCGCCGAGCTGTATGGCGTCCAGAGAGGCATCAGCGGCACCCGCGTAATTGTTGGCCCGCGTTTTAACGCGTCCATCGGAGGCAAATAAACGGGCAACATTTCGATACTGGGCAAAGTGTGGGAAGAGCGCATAGGGCGACCGTTGTGACATATCCAGGTACGGATATGTTAACGCGTTTCGAGCGGCAGCAAGTGCGCGTTGGTTCGCGTTAACATACTTTGTTTCTGCGGCGGGATCGGGGTTGGTGCTTGAATATGGGTCGGTCCCCGTAACCAGAGTTGCAGCGTTGCGCAGCTTATCAAATCCGTTAATTGCCAGCGGAATCTTTGCAGGGACGACGAGTGAAGGATTCGTGCTTCCGCGAATCCAAAAAAAGGCGACGGAAAGTACCGCGAACAAGGAGATGCCTGCGGCAATTGAACAACATCCACGCGGCGCTCTCCCGCTACTTCGTTTGTCTGACATCGCCTTACTCCTTACGCAGATGCACGTGGATTGGATTCATCCTGACATGCTTGCCTTCAATATAAGTTCTTGCCCGCAACAATATCGCCATTACTGTCTTTGTCTGGGTAATATCGTGCATCCGGATTCTTGGTGGTTGCCTTTGACGGATCATCGATTGGCCTTCCGCCATCGTCGACGCCGTCTGGCCCAACACTGTACAAGACGTAGCTTCCGCCTTCTTTGCGGTATTTTAAAGATCCACGTGCCGCAAATGGATCGTCGGGAACATGCCTCAAAAAAGACGGACATAACTGCTCAAGAGAATCAGGGTAGTTGCCATGCTCCATCTTATACCCCTGTAGGGCCATGGCTGTGAGGCAAAGAGCATTGTCGGTGACACTTGATTCTCGATCCTTAAAGTTTGTTTGGTCAACCGTTGGCGTAATGATAGCAATAATCGGGTCGGATGGGATAGGCGGGACGATTTTTGCCTCGGGCCATTGCTTCACGGAATCAGCCGCCAACAAGTCAAAATAGTTGTTGGCGCGAAAAAGTCTTGGGCTAGGCGTTGACGAGGGGTAGTACCTCTCGGTTACGCCAGTATAGATCCCAGCCTCCATTGAGGAGTAAAGTTTTCAGGGCTGCAAGCGCGTCGCTGGTGTCCAAGCTCCAATGCAT